>JAYUUE010000228.1:0-3690 GCA_043754785.1 Polymorphobacter sp.
CAAAGACTCCATGCGCCTCAAGCGCAAAGTCGCCGCTTGGAACGACGACTTCCTCGTCAGCCTCATCGCCCAGTGACCAACTCACCCGATTCCCCTGCGTGTCAGCT
The DNA here is from genome assembly GCA_043754785.1 of Polymorphobacter sp. Taxonomy (GTDB): domain Bacteria; phylum Pseudomonadota; class Alphaproteobacteria; order Sphingomonadales; family Sphingomonadaceae; genus Sandarakinorhabdus. Next base: position 108 of record JAYUUE010000228.1, read on the forward strand.
GCCACATCCCGGCCCTCCCTCTCGACCACCTTCGAAAGCGGCGAGAGCAAGCAGAAACGGCAATTTGCGCTTTGCCTGAATGGCGATTACCCTGTGCTCAGGTGCCTCCGCCCCGCTTTGGGCTGGCGGTGATTGAACAGGATAAAATACCATGTCGGCACACGCCGATTCTGCTGGGCCGTTGCGGCCAGGCGCCGCCCGCGAGCGGCCCCCGTCGCCGTCAGCCCTGCGCACGCCGCGCCTTCGCCGCGGGCGCAGTTATGGCGCACTCGACCTTGGCACCAACAATTGCCGGCTGTTGATTGCCCAACCCGGGCCACAGGGCTTCATCATCATCGATGCCTATTCGCGTGTCGTGCGGCTGGGCGAAGGCCTGATGGAATCGGGCCGGCTCTCCGATGCCGCGATGGATCGCACCGTCACCGCACTGGCGTCATGCGCCGACAAATTGGCGCGGCGAGACGTGCGGCTGACGCGCAATGTCGCGACCGAGGCCTGCCGCCGCGCCGCCAATGGCGTGCGGTTCGTTGAGCGGGTGTACGCCGAAACCGGCATTGCGCTCGATGTGATCAGCGCGGCGGAGGAGGCACGGCTGGCGGTGCTGGGTTGCCAGACCTTGATCGACGTCGCGGGTCCGCCGGCGCTGGTCTTCGATATCGGCGGCGGCTCCAGCGAGTTGATGCTGGTGTCGCCGCAAGCCGGGGAGGGCGGGCAACCGGCGATCCTCGACTGGATAAGCCTGCCCTGGGGTGTGGTCAGCCTGGCCGAAACCGAGCCGCAATGGCCGGGCGCCGAGGACCGCTGCGCCGCCTATGCACGGATGCTGGGGCGCGTGACGCCGTTGCTCGATCGCTTTGCCGGCCGACTGGCGACGCGCGGCGTAAGTGATGTCCAGTTGCTCGGTACGTCGGGCACCATTACCACATTGGCGAGTGTCGAACTGGGGCTGCCCGGCTATGACCGGCGCCGCGTCGATGGGTGCAGCGTCGGCACCGAATCGATGACCGACCTGTGTCGCTCGATCGCGGGGCGCAGTGTCGAGGAACGCGCTCGCATTGCCTGTGTCGGCGCCGACCGGGCAGAGTTGATCGTAGCCGGCTGCGCTATTCTCGATGCCATTCTGATGCGCTGGCCTGGCGGGCAGGTTCGCGTGGCGGATCGCGGCATCCGCGAAGGCATCTTGCGCAGCCTGATGGGCCGCGACGGCGTTTGGACAAATGTTGCATGAACACGAAAAGCGGTGGCCCCAGCAGTGGCGCAGGCGCGGGCAACGGCCCCAGCGGCCGTTCGCGCGGCGGCAAGGTCCGCGTCAAGACGGCACGCAAACGCACAAGTTCGTCGAACCGCTGGCTTGAGCGCCATCTCAACGACCCCTATGTCGCTGCGGCGCGCGCTGCCGGCTATCGCAGTCGTTCGGCGTTCAAGCTGAAAGAGCTCGACGCGCAGTTCGGTTTGCTGGGGCAGGTCGAGCGCGTGGTCGATCTGGGCGCCGCGCCGGGCGGCTGGTGCCAGATCGTGCTGGAACGCCGGCCGCGCGCTATAGTGGTGGGCATCGACCTGTTGCCGGTGGAGCCAATTGCCGGGGTGACGTTGCTGGAAAAAGACATTCTCGATGATGACAGCGAGGCGATGATCCTGGCGGCGCTGGGCGGCGCTGCGGACATCGTGCTGTCCGACATGGCAGCGAACACGGTGGGGCATCAAGCTACCGATCATTTGCGCACCATGGGGCTGATCGAGGCCGGGCTCGATATGGCGACGCGGTTGCTGCGGCCGGGCGGGACGTTTGTTGCCAAGGTTCTCGCCGGCGGCGGCGATAGCGCGCTGACGGCGGCACTGAAGCAGGCGTTCGGAACCGTGAAGCACGTCAAGCCGCCCGCCAGCCGCAAGGGTTCGAGCGAATGGTATGTGGTGGCGCAAGGGTTCAAGGGCGCGGTGTAACGGCGGTGTTGGTCGTTGCGCCATTGGCGTGGGGCTGGCAACAAGGGGTCATGAAGGCTGGGTTGCTATCATGGATCGTCGCAGCGTCGTTGATGTCGGGCGCGACAGCGGCTCCCTTGGATGCGGTATCTTCGCCGGTGATGACGGCCGTGACAACCGGGTCGAACCTTGCTGTCTGGACGCTCGTCGGCACGCCGGCCGGGGGCGCCGCGCGGCACCGCACGCCGGTCGTCTACCTCCACGGTGGTCCCGGCATGTACACCGAGGCGCGGCGCTTCGGCGAAGCGGCCGTGGTGCGCGCCGCCGTGTTCGACACGATTTTTTTCGACCAGGCCGGCGACGGCAAGTCGGCGCTGTTGCCGGCCGGCGACTATTCGCTCGATCGCGCGGTCGCCGATATCGAAGCCTTGCGGGTGACGATGGGTCATGACCGGCTGGTGCTGTGGGGCAATTCCTATGGCGCCGACCTCGCGGCGCTGTATGCCAGCCGCTATCCCGGCCATGTTGCCGGTGTGTTGCTGACGTCGCCGGGCATGTTTCCCGGCTTTTCCGGCAAGCGTGACTACGGTCGCAGCAACCGCGACCGTGTCGAATATGCTGCGGACGTCCGCGCCGCGATCGATCGGATCGACCGTGACGGGGCCGCCGCTGAAGCCACGCTGCCACAGGCGGCGGCAGGGCCGCTGTTCGATGCGCTTGTTGCCGACGAACTGATGGGTGGCATGGTTTGCAAGGGCGCGAGCGTGCGTCCACCGGCATTGCCCGGCGGCGGCAATCTGTACGCCCAGCGGCTGATTTTTCGTGACTTGAAAAAATTGCACGCCGCGCTGCCGGCGATCGCGGGCATTCCCACGCTGATCGTCCGCGGTGCATGTGATTTTTTGCCGATGGCGAGCGCCGAGCGCTATCGCGCGATGTTGGGCGGTGAAATCGTCGAAATCGCTGGCAGCGGCCATGGCCTGATCGAAAATCGTGCGGCGGTCGACGCGGCGATCGCCGGCTTTGCTCGTGGTGCGCTGGGAAAGGTCGAATAGCCATGGCCGGGACAACGCCGATCGAGTTGCACTGGGGACGGTCGTGACCGCGCGCCAACCCGCCGAATGGATGCCGCACACAGCGACCTGGACTGCCTTTCCCAGCGCCGCCGACCTGTGGGAAGACGATCTGGCCCCAGCACAGGCCGAGGTCGCCGCGATGGTGCGAGCGATTGCGGCGGGGGAACGGGTCGAGCTGCTGGTCGCCAATGACGCCGCGATGGCGGTGGCGAAAGATATGCTCACTGGCGCCGAGGTCGGGTTTCATGCCTACGGGTTCGGCGATATCTGGCTGCGCGACACCGGGCCGTTGTTCATGCAATCGCCGGTGGGTGCAGCATCGGCGGCGTTTCGGTTTAACGGCTGGGGCGGCAAATATGACCTGCCGGGGGATGCTGGGGTTGCAGCGTTTGTCGCCAAGTCTGCGGGCGTGCCACTGGCCAGGCACGGCTGGGTGCTGGAGGGCGGTGCCATCGATTGCGACGGCACCGGGCTGGCGGTAACCACCGAACAATGCCTGCTCAACCCCAACCGCAACCCCAAGATGGACCGTGCCGAGGTGGAATCGCACCTGCGGCGGGATCTGGGGATTGATCGGGTGCTGTGGC
>JAYUUE010000229.1:0-11196 GCA_043754785.1 Polymorphobacter sp.
GGCACGGTGCGGGCGCTGCGCAGTGCGGCGGCGCGGGCAGCGTTCGAGGCAGTGTTGCCGGGGCTGATCGACGGCGTGGCGACGGCGGCGGACCCGGCAGTGGCGGCGGCACGGCTCGACGGGTTTCTGGCGGCGTTGCCGCAAGGCGCGCAGTTTTTTGCGCTGCTTGAGGCCAATCCGCGGTTGACCGGGCTGTTGTCGCATCTGCTTGGGGTGGCACCCGTGCTCGCTGATGCGCTGGCCCGCGAGCCGGCGCTGTTCGATGTCATGCTGGCACCCGATGCGTTCGATGCGCTGCCCGGTCCAGCGGCGCTGGCGGCGGAGCTTGCGGGCTTTATCGGCCTGGCGGCGGCGATGGAGGATGTGCTCGACCGGGTGCGCCGCTGGACCGGGGAGCGGCGGTTTCAGTTGGGCGCGCAGCTGATCGAAGGCCGCACTGATCCGCTGGTGGCGGCGCGGTCATTGTCGGACATTGCCGATGCCGCGATGGCGGTAATCGTGCCGGCGGTAGCGGCGGATTTTGCTCGGGCGCATGGACGTGTCGCCGGCGGCGAGATGGTGGTGCTGGCGCTCGGGCGATATGGCGGCCGGGCGCTGACCCATGCCTCGGACCTTGATCTGATCTATCTGTTTACCGGCAGTCATGAAGCGATTTCGGACGGTGCGCGGCCGCTGGCGGCGACGCTGTATTTTAATCGGCTAGCGGCGCGGCTGACGGCGGCGCTGTCGGTGCCGACGGCGGCGGGCGCCTTGTATGAAGTCGATACCCGGCTGCGGCCGTGGGGAGCGAAAGGCATGCTGGCGCTCTCGGTGGCGAGTTTTGCGCGCTATCAAGCCGAGGAGGCCGAAAGCTGGGAGCATATGGCGTTAACGCGGGCGCGGGTTGTTGCCGGGCAGTACGCGGAGGCAAATGCAGTGATTGCCGACACGCTCGACGCGCCGCGTGATGCCGAAACGCTGCGCCGGGCGGTGGCGGCGATGCGCGCCGATGTAGGAGCGGCCAAGCCGGCGAAGGGGGCCCATGATGTCAAGCTGGCGCCGGGCGGACTGGTCGATCTGGAGTTCCTCGTGCATTTTCTGCAATTGCGTGACCGCATGGCATTCGGGCCCGACTTGGGCACGGCGATTGCAGCGCTGACGGCGGCGGGGCGGCTGCCGGCGGGGTTGGATGCGGCGCATGATGTGCTGACGCGGTTTCTGGTGCTATTGCGGCTGATCACGCCGGGGGCCGATGTTCCGGCAGGGTTTTCGCCAGCAGTCGAGGCGATGCTGGCGCGCTGCCTCGGTGCGGCATCGTTTCCGGCAGTCGCCGAGCAATTGGCGCTGGCCAAAACGGCGGTGCGGCTGGCATTCCAGTCCATCGTCCTGACCAAAGGTGCTTCCGCATGACAAATCTCCAGCCCGGCGAGTCGGCACCCTATTTCAGCATGATCGGCGAAGCGGGGCCGATCGCGCTGGCGGATTTTGCCGGGGAAAAACTGGTGCTGTATTTCTATCCCAAGGACGATACGCCGGGATGCACGACCGAGGGCAAGGATTTTTCGGCACATCTGAGTGATTTCGCGGCGGCCGGTGCTCATGTGGTCGGCGTGTCGCGCGATACGTTGGCAGCGCACAGCAAGTTTCGCGCCAAACATGAGCTCACGATCGGGCTGGGCGCCGATACTGAGGGCGCGGTGACGCAGGCTTATGGGGTGTGGAGCGAGAAAAGCCTGTACGGCCGCAAGTATATGGGGATCGAGCGCGCCACCTTCCTCATCGGGCGCGACGGCCGCATCGCGCAGGTCTGGCGCAAGGTCAAAGTCGCCGATCATGCGGCGCAGGTGCTGGCGGCGGCCCGAGCGCTGACCTGACGCCAGCATGAACGGGGCTGGATTGCAGCGATTCGATGGTTGAGGATACGATCGGACGCGCAAAAGGTTGCGTGTAATTTGACGTTTTTTTCAACTCGTCGTGGGCGGGCAACAGTTGGCCGGTCTTTGCCGGCAGGCGGCTTGTTTGTGCCGGCTGGCTCTGGTTGGTTGAGGCGTGGCCAATGTCGAAAGGCAGCGGGCGCACCAGGGTCTCCGGCGGTATGTCAGAAGCTTTGGTTCGCATCATCGTCGTGAATGATTACCGGGGGTTCCAAACGTGGCGCAGCTGAAAAGGGCCTTTGACCGGGCCGGCATCAGTGTTGCGCGCCGCCTCCCCGCACATGAGTTCACATGGCACAGGCAGCACGGGCTGGCGGATGGGTCCGCAGGCCGTGACCTGACAATCAGGGTGGGGACGCGAGCGCAAATTATGGCAATTGGGTCTGCAGTTCTTGTCGCCGGCTGGTTGGGCGTGGCAACTTCTTCGATGCTTTCAGGTCCTCCGGGTAGCGACGCGGTTGTTGCCGCAAAGCAGGCCGAAGTGTCCCGCCTCCACCAGCAGGTGCTGGCGATGAAAGCCGAAACCGCCGCCTTGAAGGGTGATGTTGCCGCCCGCGCCGACGCGTTGGAAAGCCGCCAGGCATTTCTCACCGCGCTGCTTTCGAACAAGGGCGACCTCAAGCAACTCGCCAACATGCTGCCGCGCCAGACTGCCGGCACCAGCAATCTCGACATGGTCCGCGACCTCGTCGCCCCCAAGGTCAAGCGCGGCAAGCGCGGCGTCGTTCTGGCCGCGATGCCTGCCACCGATACGATGGTCGAACCGTTCCGCCAGCTCGAATCGCAGCAGTTGGCGCTGGTCGACAAGGCCAATGGCGCGGCACAGGCCAAGTTGCAGGACACTCAGGCGCTGATCCGCCGGCTCGGCCTCGATCCGTCGCGCTTCGTCGCTTCGAGCGACTGGAACGGCGCCACAGCCGGCGTCGGTGGGCCCTATATTCCAGTCAGTGCCGATGCCGAACCGCGCTTCAAGGACTTGTTTCTCAGCTGGAAAAAACTGAGCGCAATGCAGTCCGCGGTGGCCGCGATCCCGGCGTTCATGCCGGTCAAAGACTATCGCTACACCTCGGGTTTCGGCGTGCGTTACGATCCGTTCAACGGCGGTGCGGCGATGCACGCCGGCACCGACATGGCTGGCACCATGGGCGAACCGATTTATGCCGCCGCCACCGGCACCGTGCTCCAGGCCGGGCGTTCGGGGGGGTATGGCAACCTCGTCGAGTTGGCTCACGGCAAGGGTATTGACACCCGCTACGGCCATTTGTCAGCGATCCTGGTCACGCAGGGCGAGCATGTCACCCAAGGCCAGCTCATCGGCCGCATGGGATCGACGGGGCGTTCGACGGGAACCCATCTGCATTATGAAGTCCGTATCGATGGCCATGCAGTGAACCCGCGCCCGTTCCTTGATGCGTCGAACTTCGTGCTGGCAGCGCAGGGCTCCGGGGAACGCATGAGCGCCGATGTCGGCCCGGTGTTGGAGGATGATACCGTCACGGCGTCGAACGATGCGGTGCGGATGACGCCGATCCGGTCGTTTCGCTAAGCGCTGGTTGCGGGCTGCGGCTCGCAGGCCTACATTGCGACAATGGACATTACCCCCCGCCTTATGCCTGCTGCCGCCGCTCGTGTCGCGGTGATCGCGGCGCGGCAGGGCAAGCCCGGGCTGAAGCTGCGCCTTGCGGTCGACGGCGGCGGATGTGCCGGCTTCCAATACAAGTTCGGGCTTGAGGCCGAGGCGGCGGAGGGCGATCTGGCGGTGGAAACCGATGGCGTGACGATGCTGATCGACCCCGATACGCTGCCATTTGTGACCGGCGCCGAAGTTGACTACGTCGAAAAAATCGGCGCTGCTGCATTTGAAGTGCGCAACCCCAATGCGGCGAGCGGCTGCGGCTGCGGGTCGAGTTTTTCGGTTTAAGCCGCCTCCCTGTCTCTGTGGCGCGAGCGGGCTCGGTGTTCTCAGCTCCGAATTTGCGAACCCTCACTCCGCTCGGCTGGAGCCGAATCGCCCTCCCCGCAGAGGGGAGGGCGCTTATTTCGGCATCCCCGAAAGCCCAATGGCTTGGTGGAGCGCGTCGCCCTTTACGCGGTAGCTGTCGAGAAACACCGTATCGGCGCGGCGCAGCCTGCCGAAGTTTACCGGGATATCGCCGTCGACGAGGATGATCTCGGCGGTCTTGCCAAGGGCGATCGACCCGGTGCGATAATCCATGCCGACCGTCGGTGGCGGAATGATCGGCGCGATTTGCAGGGCTTGGTATTGCTGAGCCAGGCTTGCTGGTAAAGTTCGAGCTCGCGCACCAGTTCTGGGCCGTAACCATCGGTTCCAACCACCATAGGCACTCCCGCTTGGCGCAGCTTGCCGACAAGCTTGACCAGTTTGGCATGTGTTGCACCCAAACAAAATGCGTGCACGGAGCGCCGCCCCCTTCCCGCGCGCGGTATCTTTCCCGTAAAGTCTGGCGATGCGTATCGCCTCCTTCAATATCAACGGCACCAATGCACGGCTGCCGCGCCTGCTCGAATGGCTGGCGGAGGCGCAGCCCGATGTCGCCTGTCTGCAAGAGATCAAGATGCAGACCGAGAATTTCCCGGTCGAGGTGCTGATGGATGCAGGTTACCACTGCTTGGTGCACGGCCAGAAGGGCTTTAACGGCGTGGCCATTTTGAGCCGCGAGCCGGCCGTGGAAACGCAGCGCGGGTTGCCGGGGGACGATAGCGACGAGCAATCGCGTTATCTCGAAGCCGAGGTTTGCGGGGTGCGGGTGGCGTCGATTTATTTGCCGAACGGCAATCCGCAGCCGGGGCCAAAATTTGATTACAAGCTGGCGTGGATGGCGCGGCTGTACACCCATGCCAGTACGCTAGTCGGCAATGGCGAGGCGGTGGTGCTCGCCGGCGATTACAACGTCGTGCCGAATGACGACGACATCTGGTCGCCGATCGCTTTGGCGGGGGACGCACTGATGCAGCCCGAATCGCGCGCTGCCTACCGCGCGCTGTTGGGGCAGGGCTGGACCGATGCGGTGCGCTGCCTGCATCCGCGAGGTGGGGTGTGGAGTTTCTGGGATTATCAAGCGGGGGCGTGGCCGCGCGACCATGGCTTTCGGATCGATCATCTGCTGCTGTCACCGCCAGCGGCGGATCGGCTGGTCGATGCGGGGGTCGACAAGGCAGTGCGCGGGGCGGAAAAGGCGAGCGACCATGCACCGGCGTGGGTGGCACTGCGGGATTGATTACCCTTTATCCGGGTTGGCGCAGGAGTGCCGTCTCTTGACCTTTCCCGCAGAGGAAAAGCTGATCAGGTGCGCGCCAGCAATTGCAGTTCGGCCAGCAGGTCGAGAGCTTCGCGGGGGGTGATGGCGTCGGGATCGATGCTGGCAAGGCGCTCCCGCAGGGCGTCGCCGGCCGAGGCGGCGGGGGCGGCGCCGAACAGGGGGAGGTCGTTGAGCCCCGCGGCCAGTCCGCCGGTCTTGTCGCGGTTGGCTTCGAGGCGCGCCAAGACGCTGCGCGCGCGCGAAAGCACTGGCGCGGGGACGCCAGCGAGGCGGGCGACGGCGAGGCCATAGCTTTTGTCGGCGGCGCCGGGGCGGACTTGGTGGAGGAACACCAACTCTCCCTTCCACTCGCGGGCGGCGACGCTGACGGCGGACAGGCTGCGCAGGCGATCCTTGAGCGCCACGAGCTCGTGATAATGGGTGGCGAACAGGCAGCGGCATTGCAGGTCGTCGTGAACGGCTTCGAGCACCGCCCAAGCAATGGCGAGGCCGTCATAGGTGCTGGTGCCGCGGCCGACTTCATCGAGGACGACGAGGCTGCGCTGTGTGGCGCCTGACAGGATGGCGGCAGTTTCGACCATCTCGACCATGAAAGTACTGCGCCCCTGCGCCAGGTCGTCGGCGGCGCCGACCCGGCTGAACAAACGATCGACGACGCCGATATGCGCTGATCGGGCGGGGACGAAGCTGCCAGCCTGCGCGAGCACGGCGATGAGCGCGTTCTGCCGCAGGAAGGTCGATTTGCCGGCCATGTTGGGGCCGGTGACGAGCCACAGGCGGGCGTCGGCGGAAAGGTTGCAGTCATTGGCGACGAACTGGCCTCGGGTAGCCTTCACGGCGGCTTCGACCACCGGGTGACGGCCGGCCTCGATGTGGAAAGCGGCGGTGGCGTCGACGGTTGGTCGTACCCAGTTTTCGGTCATGGCGAGGTCGGCGAGGCCGGCGGCGACATCGAGGCGCGCAAGCGCGGCGGCGGTTTCGGTAATTGCGGCAGCACCCGCGAGAATGAGGTCGCGGAGTTCCTCAAGGTGCGCGGCCTCGGCGGCGAGTGCATGGTCGCCGGCCTGGGCGATGGTGGCGGCCAGCGCCGACAGGTCAGTGCTGCCAAAGCGGACGACGCCGGCCAGCGTCTGGCGGTGGATGAAGCGCGGGTCGCCAAGCAACGGGTCGGCGGCGCGGGCGACGACTTCGATGTGATAGCCAAGGACGCCGTTGTGGCGGATTTTGAGGGCGGACACGCCGGTATCGGTGCGGAGCTTGGCCTCAAGCGCGATGACGGCGCTGCGGCCGTCGCGGGCGGTTTCGCGCAAAGCATCGAGCGCGGCGTCGTACCCCGGCGCGATGCTGCCGCCAGCGCCGGCGTCGATTGGCGGTTCGGGGACAAGAGCGCGGCGCAGCGCGTCGACAAGGGTGCCGTGGGAGCCGATGCGGCCGAGGGTGGTGGTGAGCAGGGGCGGGGTCGTGAGCGACGGCGCAGCCAGCGCGGCTTTGAGCGCCAGCGCCAGCGCCAGCCCGTCGCGCATGGCACCGAGGTCGCGCGGGGTCCAGCGCCCGACGGCAAGGCGGCCTAGTGCGCGGGCGATATCGGGCATGGCGGCGAGGGCGTCGCGCGCGCGGGGCCGCAGGATGTGGCCATCTGCAAACCAGGCGACGAGATCCAGGCGGTCGGCGATGGCGGCCGCATCAGTGAGCGGCGCGGAGAGATCGGCGGCAAGCTGGCGGCCGCCGCTGGCGGTGACGGTGCGGTCGATGGCGGCTTCAAGGCTGCCGGCGCGGCTGCCCCCCGCGCCGCGTGCCAGTTCAAGGCTGGTGCGGGTGGCGGCGTCGATCGCCATGGTGCTGCCGGGGATTTCGGGGCGCGGCGGGGCGAAGAGAGGGACGGAGTCCTTGGCGGTGGCTTCGACATAGGCGAGCAGCGCGCCCGCGGCAGCAATTTCGGAGGCGGTGAAGATGCCGAAGCCATCGAGGGTAGCGACGCCGAAGCGGGCTTTCAGCCGGGCTTCGCCGCGCGTTAGATGAAACTCGGCGGCGGGTCTGGATGTACCGCGACGCAAGGGGTCCCGAGCTTCGCCGAGGGGCTCGGCATATGCAGTGGGGTCCGGGGCATTGTCGGGGTAGACAAGTTCGGCGGGTGCGAGGCGGGCCAGTTCGGCGGCAACTTCGGCGGGCGCGCATGCGCGGGTGGCGAAGGCGCCCGTGGAGAGGTCGCACCATGCCAGCCCGGTGACCGGACCGGGCGCCACCGCCACCAGCCAGTTGGCGCGCTTGGGATCGAGCAGATGCGCTTCGGTGAGGGTGCCGGGGGTGACGACGCGGGTGATGGCGCGGGCGACGATGCTTTTGCCGGGGCGTTTGCGCGCTTCGGCCGGGTCCTCGATCTGTTCGGCGATCGCCACCCGGTGCCCGCCCTTGATCAGCCGCGCCAGATAAGCGTCGGCGGCGTGGACGGGGACGCCGCACATCGGGATGGGTGCGCCCATGTGCTCGCCGCGTTTGGTCAGTGCGATACCCAATGTTGCGGCGGCGGCAACGGCATCACCAAAGAACATTTCGTAGAAATCGCCCATGCGGAAGAACAGCAGGCAATCGGGGGCGGTGTCCTTGAGCGACAGGAACTGCGCGATCATCGGGGAAGCTGGCGGGGCGGCGGTTGTCACGAACCCGCTCTACCGCGAACACCGATCCGGGCAAAGGCGCCGCACCGCCATGCTTTCACTTGCCGCTTGGGGGGTCAGGCCCCTATCAACGGCGCGTCTGGAGAGTTTGATGTCTGACGAGAATGATCCCACCCTGGGGGCGCCGGACTTTGGTGACCGCGAAGCTTTGGTCTTTCACCGCATGGGTGGCCGGCCGGGCAAGCTCGAGATCATCGCATCCAAGCCGATGGCCACGGCGCGCGATCTGGCGCTGGCCTATTCGCCGGGGGTTGCGGCGCCGGTGCGCGCCATCGCCGCCGATCCCGATGCCGCTTATGACTACACCATCAAGGGCAATCTGGTCGCCGTCATCTCCAACGGAACCGCCATCCTGGGGCTCGGCAACCTCGGCGCGCTGGCATCCAAGCCGGTAATGGAGGGCAAATCGGTGCTTTTCAAACGCTTTGCGGATATCGATTCGATCGATATCGAGCTGGCGACCGAGGATGTGAACCGCTTCATCGACGCGGTCGAACTGATGGAGCCAAGTTTCGGCGGCATCAACCTTGAGGATATCAAGGCGCCGGAGTGCTTCATCATCGAGACGACGCTGAAAGAGCGGATGAACATCCCGGTGTTCCATGATGACCAGCATGGCACAGCGATTGTCGCTGCCGCCGGGGTGATCAACGCGCTGCATTTGACCGGGCGCAATCCGGCGGATGTGAAGATGGTGGTCAATGGCGCCGGCGCGTCGGCGATTGCCTGTACCGAGCTGATCAAGGCGTTCGGGGTGCGCGACGTGACGATGTGCGACACCAGCGGCGTCATCTACGTCGGCCGCCAAAAGGGCATGAACCAGTGGAAGTCGGCGCACGCCAAGGTGACCGATGCGCGCTCGCTGGAAGAGGCGATCCAGGGCGCCGACCTGTTCCTGGGGTTGAGCCAGAAGGGCGCGGTCAACAAGGCGATGATCGCGGCGATGGCGCCGAACCCGATCATCTTTGCCATGGCCAATCCCGACCCCGAAATCACGCCGGAAGCTGTGGCCGAGGTGCGCAGCGACGCCATAATGGCGACTGGGCGCAGCGATTATCCCAACCAGGTTAACAACGTCCTCTGCTTTCCCTATCTTTTCCGCGGTGCGCTCGATGTGCGCGCGACGGCGATCAACGAGGAAATGAAGATGGCGGCGGCCAACGCCATCGCCGCCCTTGCACGGATGCAGGTGCCCGATGAAGTCGCGGCGGCCTATGGCGGCAAGGCGCGGACGTTTGGCCCCGAATACATTATTCCGGCGCCGTTCGACCCGCGGTTGATCGAGGAAATCCCCACCGCCGTCGCCAAGGCGGCGATGGCGTCCGGGGTGGCGAAAAAGCCGTTCTTCGATGAAGGCGCGTATCGGCAGGAATTGCGGTCACGCCTCAACCCGACGACGTCGATCCTGGCCGGCGCGGTCGAGGCGGCGCGGGCCCGGCCACGGCGGTGCGTGTTTGCCGAAGGCGAGCAGGATGTGGTGCTGCGCGCCGCCGTCAATTACCGCAATTCGGGCTATGGCGAGCCGGTGCTGGTCGGGCGTGAGGCACCTATCCGCGAAGGCCTGGCGCGGATCGGGGTTCCTGATGTCGATGCCTATGAAATCCACAACAGCGCCAACAGCCCGTTGGTGCCGCGCATGGTGGAACGGCTGTATGCGCGGTTGCAGCGGCGCGGGCATCTGCTCCGCGATGTCCAGCGGATGGTCAATCACGAGCGCAATATCTTTGGCGCGATGCTGGTCGAGCTGGGCGAAGCCGATGTTATGCTGACCGGCGTGACGCGCAATTTTGCCACCACCTATCGCCAGGTGCGCAACGTCATCGATCCGGTTCCTGGCCATCGACCATTCGGGCTGCATTTGTTCGTGGGCAAATCCGACACGATCTTCATCGCCGACACAACGGTCAACGAGCGGCCCGATGCAGCGCTGCTGGCCGATATCGCCGAACGCACGGCGGGTGTGGCGCGGCGCATGGGGCAGGAGCCGCGCGTGGCGTTTCTGAGTTATTCCAATTTCGGGAACCCCGCCGGCGCTATCGTCGGCGACCTGCGCGGCGCGGTGAAATTGCTCGATGAGCGCCAGGTGGGCTTTGAATATGAAGGCGAAATGTCGGCAGATGTGGCGCTCAACCCGGCGATGCGCAGCCAATATCCGTTCAGCCGTTTGTCCGGCCCGGCGAATGTGCTGATCATGCCGGGGCTGCATTCGGCGAATATCGTCGCCAAGCTGTTGAAGGAACTGGCCGGTGGACGGGTCATCGGGCCGTTGCTGGTCGGCATGAACCGGCCGGTGCAGATCGCGCCGATGACAGCTACGGCATCCGATCTGGTGACGATGGCGGTGCTGGCTTCGACCGAAGTTGTGGGGTGATGGCGGTGCCGGCTTCGACTGACGGGGTTGGATAATGGCGCCGCCGCTGGTTTTCGTTCACGGCATGTGGTCGACGCCGGCGACGTTCGATCGGCTGCGGGCGCAGCTGGAGGCGGCGGGCCATGTCACTTACGCGCCGGCGCTGCCGTGGCACGACCGCGACGCCACCTTGGCACCGGCGGCGGAATTGGGCCGGGTGACGGTGGAAGGCTATGCGCGCTTTCTCGTTGCCGAAATCGAGAAGCTCGCAATACAAGGGCTTGGGCCGCCGATAATCATCGGCCATTCGATGGGCGGGATGCTGGCGCAGATCGTCGCGGCGCGGGTGCCGCACGCGGGGCTGGTGCTGCTCTCGACAGCGGCGACGGCGACGACGGGCAAGCCAGCACTTTCGACGCTGCGCACCGTGGCCAAGGTGGTGACGCGCTGGGGCTGGTGGCGCCAGCCGACGATGTGCGAACACGACCAGGCGCGCTGGGGCATCTACAATGGCGTTCCCGCCGATATCGCCGATGCCGAGCTGGCGCTGCTGGTTTGGGATTCCGGGCGGGTACTCGCCGAAATGACGCTGCCATCGTTATCAACGACCCATGCGACGCGGGTGGATTATTCGCGGCTGACCAGGCCGGCCTTGGTCATCACCGGGTCGGAAGACCGGATCACCGTGCCGGCAATTTCGCGCGAGACGGCGCGCAGGCTGGCGGGGACGGTCGATTATCACGAGATCGCCGGCAGCGGGCATTGGCTGTTCTGGGGCGCGACCGAATTGCGGGTCGGGGCGCTGATCGGGGAATGGTTGGGGCAGTTTGCGACCGACTGAGCCGGCGAACGTGGCGCTGCGGGACGCCCTTGCGGACGAGGCGGCGCGGCTGGGGTTTGCAGCGTTCGGGGTTGCGCCGGCGGGGGCTGCTCCTTTGGCGGGTGAACGCCTGCGGCAGTGGCTCGATGAGGGTTGC
>JAYUUE010000230.1:0-3682 GCA_043754785.1 Polymorphobacter sp.
TCGGCAACCTCTGCCGCATCGGCGACGCGGCCGAGAGGGATGTCAGCGAGCAGCGTGTCGCCGCCGCGCGAAGCCAGATAATCCGCCGCCATGCCGGTCATGGTGAAGCCCGGCGCGATGGCGAAGGCCAGGATGTTTTGCCGGGCATAGCCGCGCGCAATCGTCTTGGTCAGCGCGATCATGCCGGCCTTGGCGGCGGCATAATGCCAGTGCGCCGGGCTGTCCCCCCGGTGTCCGGCACGGCTGGCGACGTTGACGATGCGGCCGCCGGCGTTTTGCTGGAAATGCAGCACGGCATGGCGGCACAGGTCGGCGGCGGCTTGCAGGTTGATGGCGTGGCTGCGGCCCCAGGCGCTGGCAAAGGCATCGGCGTCGGCGATGTCGGCGGCTTCGAACACCCCGGCATTGTTGACCAAAACATCGATACGGCCGTTAGCGGCTGTCAATGCCGCCTGCCACAATGCGTCGGCGGCGTGCGGCTGCGCGAAATCGGCAGCGATCAGCCCGCCGAATTCATCGGCGGCGCCGGCAGTCGATTGGCCGATGACATGGTGCCCGGCGGCGGTGAGTGCGGCACGGGCGGCGGCGCCGATGCCGCGCGAGGCACCGGTGAGGAGGATGTTGGCCATGACGATGCTTTGGCGCGGGCCGGCCGGGGTTGCAACGTCCGATGTATTTTCAAGGCACCCGCGTTGACCGCTGCGGCGGCGGAAACAGCGATGCGATCGCCCGGATCGCCGTCGCTTCGCGCTCGGCCCAATTGCCGGCGATGGGCACCGGCACGATGCCGCGCAGCGCCAGTTCGTCGCTGATGATCGCGTCGAACAGCTTGCGCTCGCGGCCGCCGAACTGGCGGGTGCCATCATCGACCCAGGGCGTGTCGGCGGCGAACAGCAGGTAGAGGTCGGCAGTGGCCGGAATCGCCGTCAACGCCGGGTCACGCGTGCCGTGCAGCATCCGCGCCCAGGCACTGGTCATGACGATATCGGTGTCTTCGATGATCAGCGCCGGGCGTCGCCGTTCGATCATCGCCCGCGCCGCGAGGTGCCCGATGGCGATGGCATAAAGCGCCTCATGGGTGAAGTTGGTGCCGCGGGTTTCGGCCCATTCGCGGCCGAATTCGGCCAAGACGACGCCGCCGAAATGCGCCGCGAGCAGCGGCGCCAGTGTCGATTTGCCGGTGCTTTCGACCCCGGTCAGGCAGATACGTTTCATTAACGAACCCCATGATCGGGCGCAGCGCGGCGCCAGCTGTCCCAGCCCCAGGCGGCGATGCACAGGAAAATGGCGTAAAGCCCGGCGGTTGTCAGCAGGCCTTGCGAGGCGAACAGCCACACCGACAGGATGTTGATGACGACCCACAACGGCCAGCTTTCGACATGGCGGCGATCGGTGAGGATTTGTGCCACCATGCTGAAACCGGCGTTGCCGGCGTCCCACCACGGCGCTGCGGCGTCGGTCAGCCGGCTCATGGTCAGGCCAAGGATGACGGTGAGGCCAATGCCCGAGACCAGCGCGATGCTGCGTCCGCGCGTATCGAGGCGGCGGACCGGAACCGGCGTGCTGCCGTCCGTCGACTGCCGCCAGTACCACCAGCCATAAAGCTGGGACCCGAGGAAAAACACCTGCAATCCGGCGGCGCTGTAGAGTTTTGCCTGAGCGAAGACGATGAAATACAGGCACACTGCGGCGATGCCGAACGGATAATTCCAGACCGACCGCCGCGCGACGAGCACGAGGTTGACGAGGCCGAAGACGGCGGCGATAACTTCGAGCAACGACAAGGTATCAGGCCCCCACGCACCGCGTGAGGGCCTGTCGCATCAGAAGCGATAGCGGACGAGGCCGCCATAGGTGCGCGGCTGGTTGGGGTAACCCGACAGCGACCCCGATTGCGCCACCGACGGGAAGACCGTGGTGGTCGTCCTTGAATCGGTCAGGTTGCGGCCCCAGACGGTGAACTCAAGACCCTTGCCGATGCTGGTCAGCGCCAGCGTCACCGAGCCGTTGAGGCCATCGACATAACGGCGGAACGTCGGCAGGCCCTGGGCGATCGTCACCGGGCTCTCGTGGTTATAGTCGACATGGAAGGTGCCGCGCATGGTGTCGGTGAAGTCATGCGAATAGGTGGTGCCGACGGCGAGTGCGAACTGCGGGATCCCCGCGGGCTTCTGCCCCGACAGATCGGTCGGGCAGGTGCCATAGGACAGGGTCTGGCCGTTCGAGGCGCAGACGCCGCTGGCGAGCAGCGTCGACCCGCCGGTGTATTTGTCGAACTTGGGGTTGAGATACGTCATGTTGAAGGTGACATTGAGGTTCTTGACCGGCGTCAGGCTGGTGTCGAGTTCGATCCCGAAGGTCGATTGCTTTTCGGCGTTCGAAAGGACGAAGCCGGTGCCGACGAAGACATTGCCCTGGAAGCCCTTGAGCGCTTGCTTGAACACCGCAAGGTTGAAGGCGAAGCCATCGAACTGGCCCTTCAGCCCGGCTTCATAGACCTGCGCCTTTTCGGGGCCGGCATAGCGGGTGCCGGTGGTGAGGTTGGGCAGTGCGAGGCCGGCGGACCGGATCGGCGAGGGCAGCGGCGCCGGGATGGATGCGGACGAACCGGGGATGAAAGTGGCAGCGAACGGCCGGCTGTCGATCGACAGGTTCCATGATGTCGCCTTGAAGCCCGTCGCATAGGTCGCATAGGTGCTGATGTGCTCGTCGAACTTGTAGGCGGCGCGCAGCGTGTAGGAGAAATTGTCGTCGTGCGTCTTGCCGTCCTCGACGGCGTTGGGGAAGTTGAGGAACGGCGGAATGAACTGGAGACCGCGCAACCCGAGCAGTGGGTTGAACTTGGGATCGTTGGCAACGACGGCAGGCACGCCGATCCGGGTGCCCAAGGCCACGAGGTCGATCTTGGAGAATTCGTCGGTGGTGACGTTGTTGGTGCCGACGGTCTTGCGGTCGTTGGTGTAATTGCCGCCGGCGGTGAAGGTCAGGCCATCGACAGGTTCGAAATCGAGCTGGCCGAAGATCGAATAAGCGTTGTTCTTATAATCATAATGTTCGAATCGGCCCTGGCCCTGGGCGCCAAAGGTGCCGGCGGGGACGCCGGTCAGCGCTTCGAGGCGCGAATAGGCGCCGCCGCTGAGGAAATTGGCATAGCCCCTAAAGTCCTTGCCGAACAGCAGATTGCCATCGCTGGTGATCTTTTCGTTGAAGTAGAAACCGCCGATGAGGAAATTGAGCGGGCCATCGTAACTCGATGCGACGCGCGCTTCGGCGGTATAGGTGTTGATCTTGGTGTTGTTGGCGTTGTTGCCGATCAGATCGGCGCCGACAAAATCCGAATCCTGGTTGGTCAGGCTGCGCACGGCGCGATACGAGCCAATGCCGGTGAAGGTCAGGTTGTCGTTGATGTTCCAGTCGCCCTGCCCCGAAAAGCCGTAATTCTCGATCTTGTTGGTCGATTTGAAATTTGTGTATTGCGTGTAGGCAAAGGGCTGGTTGGAAACGATCTTGCCGCCCAGTGCGCGCACGGCACCGCCGGTTGGGCCATCGACAAGGTTGGAGACGAGGCAGCAATTCTCGTCGATCTTGTCGTAATCGGCGATCAGGCGGAGCTTGAAATCGTCACTTGGCTTGAACAGCAGCGAGCCGCGCACGCCATAGCGGTTGCGGTCATTGATGTCGG
>JAYUUE010000231.1:0-3673 GCA_043754785.1 Polymorphobacter sp.
AAACTGGGGACGAGGCTGGTCATCAGCTGGACGATGATCGAGGCAGTGATATAGGGCGTCACCCCGAGCGCGATCAGCGACATGCGTTGCAGCGCGCCACCCGAGAACATGTTGAAGAAATCGAGAACGCCGCCTTGTGTCTGCTGGAACAGCGAGTTCAGCGCCGTCGGATCGATGCCGGGCAGCGGCACGAACGACACCAGGCGGAAGACGATCAGCGCGCCAAGGGTGAACCACAGTCGCTTCTTGAGCTCGGTGGCCTTGGAAAAATTGGCGAAGCTGATGTTCGCGGCCATTTGTTCGGCGGCTGACGCCATGTGCTTACCCGATCTTTAGAACGGCGAAACGCCGCACAGCTGCCCGAGATAGGCGCTGTGCGGCGTTTTCACCATGGGGCAATCTGCCCGAGTGCCTTTTACTTCGACGCCTTCAGCGCTTCGGCGGTCCTGGCGGCCTTGATTTCACGGGCGACGGCACGTGCCGCCTTCTGCTCGTCACGGCTCAGCGGTGCGGGCTTCGGTGCCGGAAGTTCGATCGCGCCACCGGCGGCTTCGACGGCCGCCTTGGCAGCGGCGCTGGCGCCGGCAACCTTGAGGCTGACCTTGGCGGTCAATTCGCCCTTTGCGAGCAAGCGGATGCCGTCACGGGCATGGGTGATGACGCCGGCATCGACCAATGCCTGCGCATCGATCGTCTGGCTGGCGTCGAGTCGCCCGGCATCGACCATCAATTGCAATGTGCCGGTGTTGAGAACAGCGTAATCGCGCCGGAAAATATTGTTGAAGCCACGCTTTGGCAGCCGCATGTGGAGCGGCATCTGGCCGCCTTCGAAACCCTTGATAGCGACACCCGACCGCGAGGTCTGGCCCTTCTGGCCGCGGCCGGCGGTCTTTCCGCAGCCGGAACCGATACCGCGGCCGACGCGAACGCGGCTCTTGCGGGCACCGGGATTGTCGTGGAGGTCGTTGAGCTTGGTCATGAGATGCACTCGCTTTCGCTTTGGGCGCGCAATGGAAGGAACGCCGCCCCGGTGTTCACCGGACCGGCGCGTTGGATTCAAGCGACGGCTTCAACCTTGAGCATGTGCGCCACTTTGGCGATCATGCCGCGCACCGACGGCGTATCCTCGAGGACGCGGGTCTTGTGCATCTTATTGAGGCCGAGGCCGACCAGCGTTGCTTCCTGATCGGGGGCGCGGCGGATCGGCGAACCGATCTGTGTGACGCGGACCTTTGCCGCGTTTACAGACGTTACTTTGACTTGGGCCATGTCGGCTTCCTTATGCAACAGCTTCGGCATCGGCGTCGGCCACACGGGCCGAAACGTCACCGCGGCGCGCCATCAGATCGGCAATCTTCTTGCCGCGCCGCTGCGCCACTGCCTTGGGGCTGGTTTGTTCCGAAAGCGACGCGAACGTCGCGCGGATCATGTTGTAGGGGTTGTTGGTGCCGACCGACTTGGTCACCACATCGGCCACGCCAAGCGCTTCGAACACGGCGCGCATCGGACCACCGGCAATGATGCCAGTCCCCTGTGCGGCCGAGCGGACATAGACCTTGCCGGCGCCGAAATGGCCGTAACCGTCATGGTGCAGGGTGCGGCCATCCCGCAGCGGCACGCGGATCATACCTTTCTTGGCGGCAGCCGTTGCCTTCTGGATGGCTTCCGGCACTTCGCGCGCCTTGCCATGCCCAAAGCCGACGCGGCCCTTGGCATCGCCGACAACGACGAGCGCTGCGAAACCGAAGCGCTTGCCGCCCTTTACGGTCTTGGAAACGCGGTTGATGTGCACCAGCTTTTCAACCAGTTCTTCACCGCCGGCCTCGACCGGATTGTTGCCATCACGGCGACCACGACCACGGTCACGATCATTGCCGCCGCCGGGGCCGCGACCGCGACCGCCGCCGGGACCGGCGCCGCCGGGGCCACCACGACCGCGACGATCACCGCCGGGCCCACTCGGTGCACCGCCAGCAGGTGCGTTCTGGATTTCATCAGCCATCGATTAAAACTCCAATCCGCCTTCGCGGGCACCATCAGCGAGCGCCTTGACGCGGCCGTGGTAGATAAAACCGCCGCGATCGAAGACCACCGCCGAAACGCCGGCCGCCTTGGCCCGCTCGGCCAGGCGCTTGCCGACCGAAGTCGCTGCGTCCTTGGTGGCGCCCGTCACATCGCGGACGACCTTTTCCAACGTCGATGCCGAGGCGACCGTGACGCCATTGGCGTCGTCGATAACCTGGGCATAGATGTGCTGCGACGTGCGATGGATCGACAGGCGCGGCCGAAGGCCACCCTTGGCGCGAAGCGACGTGCGGACGCGCCGGCGACGCTGATCGAAAAGCGAAAGCTTGGCCATTACTTCTTCTTCCCTTCCTTGCGGAAGATTTTCTCGCCGCGGTACTTGATGCCCTTGCCCTTGTAAGGCTCGGGCTTGCGCCAACGGCGGATTTCCGCGGCTACCTGACCGACGCGCTGCTTATCGCTACCGGTGATTTCCACAGTGGTCTGGTCGGGCGTCTTGATGGTGATGCCATCCGGAATGGCGAAATCGACGTCATGGCTGTAGCCGAGCTGCAGCTTGAGGTTCGACCCCTGCACCGAGGCGCGATAACCGACGCCGGTGATTTCCAGCACCTTGGTGAAACCATCCGAAACCCCGACGACGAGGTTCGAAACCAACGTCCGCTGCATTCCCCAAAAGGCGCGGGCACGCTTGGTTTCATTGGCGGGCATCACCGCAATGTCGCCGGCGTTAATCGTGTAGCTGATATCGTCAGACATAGGCATCGACAGCATGCCCTTGGGACCCTTCACCGAGAGCGTGCGCTCATCGATGCTGGCGGTAACGCCGGCCGGGACCGGAACAGCCTTTTTTCCAATTCGCGACATGGCTTAAAACACCTGGCAGAGGACTTCGCCGCCGGCGTTCTGCTCACGCGCTTCCGCGTCGGACAAAACACCCTTGGGCGTCGAAACGATGACGATGCCGAGACCGTTGCGGATGCGCGGCAGTTCGGTGGCACCCGAATAAACGCGGCGGCCCGGCTTCGAGACGCGGGCAATGTGCTGGATCGCCGGCTTGCCTTCGAAATACTTCAGGTCGATGCGCAGCGCTGCGGCCGCAGTGCCACCGTCCGCTTCGGAATAGCCGCGGATATAGCCTTCACGCTGGAGCACGTCGAGAACGCGGGCGCGCAGCTTGGAAGCCGGGGTGAGGATCGAATCCTTCTTGGCCTGCTGGCCATTGCGGATCCGGGTGAGCATATCACCAAGGGGGTCGGTCAAGGACATCTCAGGATCCTACCAGCTCGACTTCGTCACGCCGGGAATCAGGCCCTTGTTGGCCAATTCCCGGAGCATGATGCGCGAAAGCTTGAACTTGCGGTAATAGGCACGGCTGCGGCCGGTCAGCTCGCAGCGGTTGCGCACCCGCGTCGGATTGGCATTGCGCGGCAATTCGGCCATTTTCAGGCGCGCCATCAGCCGTACATTGTCATCACGGCTTTCGTCGTTGGCAATGGCCTTAAGCACGGCGAACTTGCCAGCATATTTGACGACGAGCGACTTGCGGTGCTCGTTCTTGTTGATCGAGGAGAGCTTGGCCATCAGGCTGCCTTCTTGGTTTCAACGGGGGGTTGGATGAACGGCAAGCCAAAGGCTGCAAGCAGCG
>JAYUUE010000232.1:0-3672 GCA_043754785.1 Polymorphobacter sp.
TTAGTCCGCGCCGGCGCCGCAGCGCGCAGCGATCCAAGGCATTGGCTGCCGCATTGCCTTGATCAACGCCGTGAAATTTGGCCAAAAATGGCGCATCCGACAGGATTCGAACCTGTGACCCCTGCCTTCGGAGGGCAGTACTCTATCCAGCTGAGCTACGGATGCATGCGCGCGTCATTAGCAGCGCTGTAACAGGCGCGCCAGCCTGAATGGCAGTATTTCGCGCGGCCTACTTGCGTGATGGCACGGCAATCGGTGTGAACTTGCCAAGGCCGCAACTGGCGCCGCGCATGCTGCCGGCGCCCTGCACGATGACGGTTATGATATCGACCGAGCAAAGTTGGCTGGTCGACGTCTGATAGGCAAAGGCGCGCTCGAAGCCGAGTTGCGGGCAAGCGATGGGCAGGGTGTTGCGGAAGGTCTGCCGGCCGTTCATCACGAAATCGATGGTCTGGTTATCGATGACATTGGTGTTGCGGATGTTGCGGATGTTGACGCAATTGACCGCCGGACCGATGGGCGTTGCCGGCGGCACGGGCTGCCTGGCCCAGAGAGGAAGGGCGATGGTCAGTGCTGCGAGGATTGCTACACTGCGCATCGCCGTTCCCCTTTGGGTTCGCCGCCGAAACGGCAAGCTTAAGCAACGTTTACAACGGAGCTGGTCGCTCCACCAGCCTGAACGCGCCTTGAACTTGATTGGTTGCGTTTTAGCGCGCGGTTTTTTCGGCAAAATCGCACAGATCGGCGACCGGGCATGACGGGCAGCGCGGCTTGCGCGCCGTGCAGACATACCGGCCGTGGAGGATGAGCCAGTGGTGCGCGCCGAGCAGGAAGCTCGCCGGCGTGCGCGCCATGATGCCCTGTTCAACCGCCAGCACGTTTTTTCCAGGCGCCAGGCCGGTGCGATTTGCGACGCGGAAAATATGGGTGTCGACGGCGCAGGTCGCAGCGCCGAAGGCCGTGTTGAGCACGACATTGGCAGTCTTGCGCCCGACGCCGGGCAGCGCTTCCAGCGCGGCGCGATCATTGGGCACGACGCCGCCATGGCCCGTGACCAGCATCTGCGAAAGCGCGACGACGTTCCGGGCCTTGGTGTTGAACAGCCCGATGGTCCTGATATGGCCGCGCACCCGGTCTTCGCCGAGCGCAACCATCGCAGCCGGGGTGGCGGCGGCGGCGAACAGCCCGCGGGTCGCCTTGTTGACGCCGATGTCGGTCGATTGCGCCGATAGAACGACGGCAACGAGCAGCGTGTATGGGTCCGAATATTCGAGCTCGGTCTGCGGCGCTGGGTCGGCGGCGGCGAGGCGGCTGTAGAAGCGGTCGATGGCATCGGGCGTCACCTGGAACGCCATGGCGTCGCAGCGGCTGGAAGTCCAGCAGTGCCGCGCTAAACTGTTACGATGATTCTCGATCTGACCCTGACCCCCAACCGATCGTTCGACCCGCGACACACGCGCTGGCTGATTTTCGGTATCGGCGGCATCTTTCTGCTCGGCGGTTTGCGCTTTCTGGCGCTCGGAGCCTGGCCGATCATTCCGTTCATGGTCGCCGATACAGCGCTGCTCGCCTGGGCATTTCGGGCCAACTACGCCTCGGCTCGCGCGCACGAGCGGCTGACATTCGCCGGCGACGCGCTGACGCTGGCGCGCGTCAGTGCGCAGGGGCGGGTGCGGCGCTTTGGCTTCGAGGCCTATTGGACGCGTGTCGAAATCGAGGAAATGCCGTCGGGTGACGCGCATCTGTGGCTGGCAGCACGCGGCCAGCGCGTGCGCGTCGGCGGTTTTCTGTCGGCGCCGGAGCGGCGGGCTGTCGGCGCGACCATCGCCGCTGCGCTCAGCGCCTATCGCAGCAACTAGGTGCGGGGCAAGCCCAACACATCATCCATGGCATAGCGCCCCGGCGGCTTGCCGGCGAGCCAGATCGCCGCCTTGATGGCACCGCGCGCAAAGATGTCGCGGTTTTCGGCGAGGTGGCGGAGCTCCAGCCGCTCGCCATCGCCGGCGAACAACACCAGATGATCGCCGGCGGCGCTGCCGCCACGCAGCGCGGCAAAGCCGATATGGCCTTCGACACGCGGTCCGGTGAGGCCATCACGGCCCCGGTCGCTGACATCGGTCAGGCTGACACCGCGCCCGGCCGCCGCTGCTGCGCCCAGTGCCAGCGCCGTGCCCGATGGCGCATCGACCTTGTGGCGGTGGTGAAGCTCGGCGATTTCGATATCCCAGTCCGGACCCAGCGCCTGCGCTGCATCGGCGACCAGCCGCATCATCAGCGTGACGCCCAGGCTGGTATTCGCCGCCTGCAACACGGCAATCGATCGCGCCGCCCGATCGATCATCGTGTGATGAGCGGCTTCCAACCCGGTCGTGCCGATGACGATAGCGGTGCGTCCGTCGCACGCCGCGTCGAGCGTGGCTTCGAGCGCTGAGGGCGCGGTGAAATCGATGAGGACATCGCTGCTGTGCGCCAACGGACCGGGATTGGAACCGATGGTCAGGTTGGACTCGAACGGCGGCCCCAGCGGCCGGCCGACAGCGGCATGGCCGGCGCGTTCGATGGCGCCGGCCAGCACCAGCCGCGGATCGGCGGCAATGCCGGCGATGATCGCCTGCCCCATGCGCCCGCCGGCGCCCAGCACACCAATTCGTACAATACCGCTTTTCATCAGATTGTTGTGAACCCCGGGACGGTGCTGCGCAACATGGGAGGCACTTCATGCCAGGCAGTGGCGCAAAAGCCTGGCCAACGATCCCCGCGCCAGATACTCGGGGGCTTTTCAACCGGGCGGCTGCGCGGTTATCCACGGCAATGGCCGTTCGCAACATCGTCATCCTGACCGGCGCCGGCATTTCCGCCGAAAGCGGTGTGCCGACGTTTCGCGGTCCCGATGGGCTGTGGGAAGGGCACCGCGTAGAGGATGTGGCGACGCCGCAAGCGTTCCGGCGCAACCCGGTGCTGGTGCAGCGCTTTTACGACGCGCGGCGGGCGGCGCTGGCGGCCGTGCGGCCCAATGCGGCGCATCGCGCGCTGGCACGGCTTGATGCCGAATGGACGGGGGATTTTCTGATCGTCACCCAAAATGTCGACGACCTCCACGAGCGCGGCGGCGCGCAGCGGCTGCTCCACATGCACGGCGAATTGCAGCGCGCACGGCGTGCGGCGCGGCGCCGGCATGGGCGGCTGCGCTTTCGGGCGAACCACCGTGTCCGCGCTGCGGCGAACCCAGGCTGCGACCAGACATCGTCTGGTTCGGCGAAATGCCGTATCACATGGACGTCATCGAAGCGGCCATCGCCGCAGCCGATCTGTTCGTCGCCATCGGCACGTCGGGTGCGGTCTATCCGGCTGCAGGGTTTGTCAGCCTTGCCGCTGCCGCCGGTGCCCACACGCTGGAGATCAACCTTGATCGATCGGCAGGAACATCATTGTTCGATGAAGCCCGCCATGGTCCGGCGGGAACGCTGGTGCCGGCGCTGGTCGACGCGCTGTTGATCGCCTGACGCAGGAACGGCCACCGGTTGCCCGGTGGCCGTTTCATGGTGCCGGAAGAGGACTCGAAGGACACTATTATAAAATTGTATTCATTAGCTTATTCTTCAGTCGCTATTGAAAAGGCCCCCAGAAAGGCCCCCAGCGCGAAAAAATATTTCCTCAAATGTGCGTCGGCCC
>JAYUUE010000233.1:0-3667 GCA_043754785.1 Polymorphobacter sp.
CTGGCGGCCGATGGCCGGCGCGGACGGCTGCTGGTGACGGGAAGCGAGAATTCGCTGTCGGTGCCCGATGCGGTCAAAACCTTTGGGCTGGGGCTTTATGGCGCGTCGAAACACGGCGTGCTGGCGCTTGCCGAATGGCTGCGCGCCGAAACCATCGGCGGCGACAAGCCGCTCGATGTCCACATCCTGCTGCCGGGCGGGGTTTACACCGGGATGACGGCCGCGGGGTTGGGGCCTGATCCGGCGCAATGGCCGGCGGCGATGGGAATCATCACGCCAAAACGCTGCGCTGAAATCGCCCTGGCCGGGCTTGACGCCGGGTTGTTCTGGATCCCGACGCACCGGCACCTGGCCGATGACATGATTGCGCGGCACCATGGTATCGCCGAAGCGGTGCGCGTCCTTGGGCTTTAGGCGGGGGGTGACTTCATCGCCCGGGCCCGCTACCGCCGCCGAATGAACGCTCCCCAGACGCCGACCCGCCTGTTCCCCACCGCGCGCGAAGAAGCGGTTGTCGCCAATGCGCCGACCAGCACGGCGCAAACCGAACACCCCGCCTATGCCCTGGCGTTCCAGGACAATGATTTCCTGCTGCGCGACGAGTTGCGACCGGTGCGATTTCAGCTTGAACTGCTGAAGGCCGAACTCGCGCTCGGCGAAGCCGGCATCGAATCAATGTTCGTATTCTATGGATCGGCGCGGATTCCTTCGCCGGAAGAAAGCGCGGCGGTGCTGGCGTCGGCGGTAACGCCGGACGAGATGGCGGTTGCCGAGCGTCTGGTTGCCAAATCGCATTATTATAATGTGGCACGCGCACTCGCGGCGCTGGCTTCGACGCCCGATGCGCGGACTGGCGAGCGCAACTTCACCGTCTGTTCGGGCGGCGGTCCGTCGATCATGGAGGCGGCGAACCGGGGCGCTTATGACGCTGGTGCGCCGACGGTGGGATTGAACATCGTGCTACCATTTGAGCAACTGCCCAACCCCTATGTCACCCCAGGATTGAGCTTTCAGTTCCACTATTTCGCCCTGCGCAAGATGCATTTCCTGATGCGCGCCAAAGCAGTGGCGGTGTTCCCCGGCGGTTTTGGCACCTTCGACGAGTTTTTCGAGCTGTTGACGCTGGTGCAGACCGGCAAGGTCGCACCGCTGCCGATCCTGCTTTATGGGCGCGAGTTCTGGACGCGAGTCATCAATTTCGAGGCGCTCGCGGACGAAGGGGTGATTGCCCGCAGCGATCTTGCGTTGTTCCATATCGTGGAGACAGCGGAAGAAGGCTGGGCGATTGTCCAGACTGCTTTCGGATTTTGACCAGTGTTGGTTACAGCCGAGGCCGGATCACGCGGCCGGCGCTGGCGCCGTTTCGGCAGGGGCGGCGTCCGCCGGTACGGCGGGCAGCGGCACCGGTGCATCGGACTTGGTGTTGAGATACAGCAGCAGTGAGGCGCGATCGTCAGGCTTGGCGATGCCGGCAAAGGCCATTTTGGTACCCGGTGCATAGGCCTTTGGACTGGTCAGCCATCTGCTCAGTTCATCCCAGTTCCAGGGCTTGCCCTTCATCGTCATCATCGCATCGGAATAGGCATAGCCCGGCATGTGATCATGAACATTGCCGACAATGCCATAAAGGTTGGGACCGATGCCAGCAGCGCCGCCCTTTTCGACATTGTGGCAGGCAGCACACTTCTTGAAAACCGCTTCGCCCTTTTCGGCGCTCGCCGAAGCAAGATAAAATGCGATTGGCTTTTCCGCCACCACCGGGCCCGTGGCGGCGCCGGCAGCGGCTTCCTCCACAACACCTTCAATGACATAGGACTGGCGCTCGGGCTTGACCGGCCGGAACATCGCCGAACTTCCGACATTGACGACCAGGAGCGTCAGCACAGCGGCAAGGCCCCAACCGGCGTATTTGTTGAATTCGAAGCTGTCCAACGTAAGGCTCCCGAGCGGACCGGTGGCGCGCTGCCGACCTGATGTGCGGCTGCTATAGCAAGCGACACGGTGTGGGCAAGGGCCCCGGACGTCGCATCGTGCATTGCAGCGTGATTTGCGCCGCCGCGGTGCGTCGCCTAGAAGCAGCGCGTTTGATATTCCAGGGCCTTTGATGAGCAGCTATCCCCCTCGCGCTGAAGCGTTGGTCAACGCCATGGCGGCGCGTGCCGATGCCGATCCGGCCAATGCCGTGGCGTTTCAGGGCGCGCCGGGGGCCTATTCGCACCAGGCGGTGCGTGAACTTTTTCCGCAAGCCGCACCGCTGCCGTGCGTGTCGTTTGAAGACGCCATCGAGGCGGTGCAGACGGGGCGCGCCGGATGGGCTGTCATCCCCATCGAGAACAGCCTGCATGGCCGTGTCGCAGACATGCATTTTCTGCTCCCGGAATCGGGACTGTTCATCATCGCGGAACATTTCGTACGCGTGCGGCATTGCCTCATGGGGCTGGGGGTGCAGGCCGATCTGAAGCAGGTGATCAGTCACCCGCAAGCGCTGGGCCAGGTACGCGGCCGGCTGCGCGGATTGGGGATCGAGCCGGTGCAGTATTTCGATACGGCGGCGGCGGCGGCGCAGGTGGCGGGGGCGGGCGATGCCGGCATCGGCGCGATAGCATCCAAGCTGGCGGCAGAACTTTATGGGCTGACGGTATTTGCCGAAGGCGTGGAGGACGCCGACCACAACACGACGCGCTTTGTCGTGCTGGCGTGCGAGGCGGCAGTGTTGCCGGCAGCGGCGATGCTCGCGATGACCAGCCTCAACTTTGAAGTCCGCAATGTGCCGGCCGCGTTGTTCAAGTCACTCGGTGGTTTTGCCACCAACGGCATCAACATCACCAAGCTGGAGAGCTACATCCGCGACGGGTCGTTCGCAGCGGCGGAGTTTTATGCAGAGATCGTCGGGTCAACTGCCGACGCGTCGGTGCAGCTGGCGATGGAGGAATTGGCGTTCCACACCAAATGGGTCAAGGTAATCGGAACTTACCCTTGCATGCGGGAGCGGACAGCGTGATTTGTCGCGCGCTTTGGGGTCGTGCCTAGGCCGGCGCGCGGAGCAGGTGCAGACGCGCCTTGCCATGGTCGCGGACGGTGAGGACCTCATAATCGGTCGCCAGCGTTTCTTTCTTGCCGGTTTCAACCGAAATCAACGCGTGGGGGGCAATCCAGCCGCGCTCGGCGAGGCGGCGCAATGCCGGTTCGGCCAGCCCCGACGCATAAGGCGGATCGAGCATGAAGAGGTGGCACGGTGCGAACGGGGCGCCGATGGTTTCCACTGCGGCGGCAATGACATTGGCATCGAATTTCATGCCCACGATATTGGTGCGCAGGGCTTTGACAGCCGCGGCGTCGTTTTCCACAAAGGTGCCATGCGCAGCGCCGCGTGACAGCGCCTCGAGCCCGAGTGCGCCGGTGCCGGCAAAGCCATCGAAGACGCGCAGGCCTTCAAAGCTGCCGAGCCGGCTGGCGAGCATCGAGAACAGCGCCTCGCGCACACGATCGGCAGTGGGGCGGGTGGCCGGTCCGTCAGGCGCGATGATGGCGCGGCCTCGCCAATGGCCGGCAATGATCCGCATGGCTCAACCCCTTGCGAGCGACTTGCGCAAGCTGGCGACGACACCATCGGGAACCTCGTCGGCGTCACGCGGTTCAAGGTCGCCGAGTTCGATGGGGCCATAGG
>JAYUUE010000234.1:0-3661 GCA_043754785.1 Polymorphobacter sp.
GGCACGCCGATGCGTTCTGCCCAGATTTTCAGCTGCGCGATGGCGGCGGCGCGGAAGGTATCGCCGGCAGCCAGCATCACCGTGTAATCGGCCTCGGTAAAGCGCCGTGCCAACTTGGCAATGGTCGTTGTCTTGCCCGAGCCGTTGACGCCGACCACGAGAATGACATGCGGGCGCGGAAAAGCGGTGACGGCCAACGGCTTTATCACCGGCGCCAGCACGGCAGTAATTTCGGCAGCGACAGCGGCCTTGAGCCCCGCCTCGTCGATGCCCTTGGCGAACTTGGTATCGGCGAGGCGACTGCGGATGCGACCGGCGACGGCGGGCCCCAGATCGGTGGCGATCAGCGCCTCCTCGATGGCGTCGAGCCGTGCGTCGTCGAGCGGCAGCGTACCGGTGGCGAGGCCGGCAAGGCTGTCGCCCAGTTTCGACGTCGATCGCGTCAGCCCGTTTTTGAGCTTGTCAAGCCAGGTCATAGAGGCAGGTCATCGGGCCAAGTCATTGATACGCTTCCAGATCGACGGTGCCCTGGAAGGCGATGACGGCCGGGCCCGTCATGACGAGGTGGCCATTGTCATTGCGGGTGACGACCAGATCACCACCCGGCAGGCTGACGGTGACGCGCACATCTGCAAGGCCGCGCCGCTGCGCGATGGCGACCGCGGCGACGGCGCCTGTACCGCAGGCGCGCGTCAACCCAGCGCCGCGCTCCCAGACACGCAGGACCATGTGATCGCGGCGCGGCAGCGCCGCGACACCGACATTGACGCGCTCGGGGAACACGAGATCATGCTCGATGACCGGGCCGATGGCGGCAAGGTCGATGGCATAAGGGTCCGCCACGAAGAACACGACATGGGGGTTTCCGATGCTGGCGGCGCCTGGCGACGCGAGTGTCTCCCACGCCAGCGGCAGCGCCAGCGTGTCCATCGGATAGGCCAGCGGCACTTCATCCCAGCCGAAGCGCGGTGCACCCATATCGACACTGGCGCCGCCAGCGAGGGCGGTGGCGCCGAGGATACCGCCGGCGGTTTCGATGCTGGTATTGCCGCTGACCAGCGCGGCGACAGCGCGAGTGCCATTGCCGCACGCCGCCACCGGCTCGCCATCGCAATTCCAGAAGCGCGCGCGGACGCTGGCAACGGCGCTGGCATCGACGATGATCAACTGGTCGCAGCCGATGCCGGTGCGGCGATCGGCCAAGCGGCGCACGGCGGCGCTGCTCAAGTCAAGCGGCTCGGCGCGCGCATCGAATACGATGAAATCATTGCCGAGGCCGTGCATCTTGAGAAAGGCGCGGCTCATGCGAGAATGAACTCGCCTTCGATGACGGTCCGGCAGCAGCCGGTCAGGATAACCCGTTCGCCATCCAACCGGCAGTGGATATGACCGCCGCGTGCGCTCGCTTGAAACGCGGTGAAGTCGGCGCGCTCCAGCCGGGCCGCCCAATAGGGAGTGATAACGGCGTGGGCTGAACCGGTGACTGGATCTTCATCGATGCCGGCACCGGGAACAAAGGCGCGGCTGACGGCATTTGCGCCGCTGGCGTCGCCGATGCCGATGGCGGTGGCGATGAACAGTACGTCGCCGCCGAAAATCTGCGCCAGAGCGCGAAAATCGGGCTGCAACGCCCGGACTTCGCTGGCGTGATCGAAGACCGCGACGACATAGTCCTCGTCGCGCAGCCAGAGCTCCACCGGTTCGGCGCCCAGCGCTGCGAAGATGACGGCGCGGTCGGCCGGCGTCGGCTGGCGCGTCGCGCGCAAGGCGGGGAGCGCCATGACCAGATCGCCCGCCTCGCCGCGCGCCACCGTCAACACCCCGGATTGCCGGGTGCGGAAGCGGACCTGCGGCATCGCGGCGGCGGCAGCGAGGATGACATGGCCGCTGGCCAGCGTCGCATGGCCACATAGCGCGACTTCGAGCGCTGGGGTGAACCAGCGCAGCTCGAAATCGGCGGTTTCCGGGTCGGCGCACGGCACGAGGAAGGCTGTTTCGGCCAGGTTGTTTTCGGCGGCGATGGCTTGCAGCACCGCGTCGGGCAACCATTCGCCGAGCAGCATTACGGCTGCCGGGTTGCCGGTAAAGGGTGCATCGGCAAAGGCATCGACCTGGCGGAACGGGATGCGCATCATGGGTAGAGCAGCCCGCTGGTCCAGGTGTCGCCGGTGCGGGTGTAGACCAGCCGTTCGTGGAGGCGGTTGTTGCGGTCTTGCCAGAATTCGATGGCGCTCGGCACGATGCGCCAGCCGGACCAGCGCGGTGGGCGGGGGACTTCGCCCGGAAAGCGCGCCGCGGCTGCGGCCAGGCCCGCCTCGAACGTCGCGCGGTCAACCAACGGCCGGGACTGGTCCGACGCCCAGGCGCCGAGCTGCGAGGTGCGGGCGCGGCTGGCGAAATAGGCGTCGGCTTCGGCATCGGGCACGCGTTCGGCGCGGCCATCGATGCGGACTTGGCGGGCTTGTGACTTCCAGTGAAAATCCATCTGGGCCAACGGGTTGGCCGCGAGTTCGGCGCCTTTGCGGCTGTCGAGATTGGTGTAGAAAACGAACCCCCGCGCATCCCAGGCCTTGCACAGCACGACCCGCACCGATGGCCGGCCGTCCGGCGTCGCGGTGGCGAGCGCGAAGGCGTTGGGGTCACAGGGTTCGGTGGCGGCCGCTTCGGCGAACCAGGCGCCAAAGCGGGTGAACGGATCGGGTTGCGGGTCCATTGCCCCGCTCTATCCGGTCTCTGCGCCTAAGTCACTTGTTCAGCGACATCCGCCAAAGGTCACGAAAGTCACCCCGAATGGCTTTCGCGGTGGCCGGCGCTTGCCGTCACAGGGAAATCTTCCCAGCGCAGCGGCGGCAGTTCGTTCCACGCTGGCTCCGACAGACACGCGGCGCCGGCGTGCGCCACCAGCACGCCATCGGCGGGGGCGATGGTCGTGCCGTCACCGCCCCACGGCGCCGGCAGGCACGGCCGTTCGGGCACCTCCAGCGACGGCCATTCGGCGAAGGCGGCGGCATGGCCCCGAAACGCGTGCAGGGCCGCGGCGTCGGCGCCGGCGTCATCGAGCATCGCCGGCAAGATGGGCGCCGGCAATGCTGGCACCTGCGGCCGCGCCCCCTTGCGGCGCGGCGCACCAGCGCCAGCGCGGATGGCGGCGAGCCGCGCCTCGGCGAGCGCCAGCCGGTGCGCTTCGGCGCGGTCGGCGCGGGTGGCGACGCGGGCGCGCTCGCGGGTGGCGAGCAGATGGATGAGCAACTTGTCCGAACATGGCTTGCGGCGCTCGATGGCGACATAGCCGTCGCGCTCGATGATCTCGCGCTCGCCATTGATCGCCCGATCGAGCGCCACCTGTTCGAGAAGCCCCCATGCCTGCCTATCGACACTTCGTTGACACGAGTCCAGACAGACTGTCGCATTTTCAGCCGATCCTAGATCGCCTTCAAGTAAAACCGAGTCTACTCGATATCAAGAGGAATAGTGTCTTGTTAGATGGTAAGTCAAACTATGTTATTCTTAGAGCGCTTACTCATAATCTTGATGAGTTGGGTTTTTCATTCCTTGCCTATCCAGTTGACGCACACATCCCCATAATATGGCATATATCTAACCCCTTGGATGGATCGGCCCACTATGGGTAGTAGGTGTGTGCGTTAACCGGATAGGCAAG
>JAYUUE010000235.1:0-3659 GCA_043754785.1 Polymorphobacter sp.
CATCCAGCGCGCGGTGTGGAATTTGCAGTAACGTCTTTCCTCCCCCTCAGGTGGGAGGCGACTCGCGCCACTTTGGCGCGGCGGGTGGTGGTCCAAACGCTTCGGCACGTGTGGGACCCCCACTTGGGCCGCGCAAGAGCGCGTCTCTCGCCTCCCCCTGAGGGGGAGGACTATTCAGTCTTCCGTTTCCGCATAAGTGGCATCGCCGCCAGCAGCGTCGCCAGCAGCAAGCCGATTTCGAGCATGTACACCGCGATATAGCCGTTGGCCGCCACCGGCCACGGCATCGGCAACGCCTTTGCCCCGACGACGTCGCGGATGATGCCAGCGGACGCCGCGCCAAGCCCCGCCGCCGTCGCCTGCACCGTGCCCCACGCGCCCATCGCCATGCCGATCTGGTCACGGGGGGCATAGTTCATCGTCGCGGTCAGTGTCCCGTGGCCGAACAGCCCCGAGCCGAAGCCCATCAGCATGACGCCGAACGCGAACACTCCGGTTGCCTGCATCGATGCCGAAGCGATGACCATCATCAGCGCCGGGATGCCGACCACCGCGCCGTAGACCGCCATGCGAAACGGGTCACCGCCGCGGCTGAGGATGCGTGAGGCGAGAGTGAACCCGATAAGACTGCCCCCGGCAAAGGTCGCAGTCAGCTTGGTCGTCGCTCCGACACCGAGGCCGAGGACTTGCCCGCCATAAGGCTCAAGCAGGATATCGGCCATGCTGAACGCCAGCGTGCCCAGCCCGACGGCGACGAGGCGCGGCACCGCGTCCTTCTGCGCCGCATAGCTGTTCCAAGAATCGCCAAACGCTGGTGGCTCGGGCGGTTGCACGGCGCGCAAATGGCGGGGAACGCGCGGCTCCTGTTTCCACAACGCCACGAAATTGAGGACGACCGTAACCAGCGCCGACCCTTGGATGACCTGAATCAGCCGGCCGGGGGTGAAATCGGCGAGGAATGCCCCGAATGCCAATGCGCTGACGATCGAGCCGACGAGCAGCATGACGTACATCAGCCCGACGACATTGGGCTGGTCCTGTTTCGGCGCCAGATCGGTGGCGAGCGCCAGTCCGACGGTCTGGGTGATGTGAATGCCGGCGCCGACGAGCAGGATCGCCAGCGCCGCCGTCGATTGGCCGACCCATGCCGGCGCCATATTGGCTTGCATCGAGCCCGCCAGCACCAATAGCGCGAACGGCATCAGCGCCAGCCCGCCGAACTGCACCATCGTGCCGCGAAAGATATAGGGAATACGGCGCAGGCCGAGTGCCGAGACATGATTGTCGGATTTGTGCCCGACCAGCGCGCGCAGCGGCGCGAACAACAGCGACAAGGACAACATGACCCCGACCAGCCCGGCCGGCACGCGCAATTCGACGATCATCACCCGGTTGAGCGTGCCGACGAGCAGGGTCAGCGACATGCCGACCGAAACCTGGATCAGCGCCAGCCGCAGCAGCCGGGGCAGCGGCAAATCGGGGCTGGCGGCGTCGGCGAACGGCAGCAGCCGCGTGCTGCGTTGCAGCCACACCCCCATCATGTGCCGGGTGATCAGGCCACCCTTCATCGCCGGGTTGGCTACAACGCCGGTATCGTCCGCCTGGTGCGACATTTTTGAATCCGGTCCCCCCACCTTGCCGCAGCCGCCCGTTGCCGGCGCTGATTTTGCAGCAATGTCCGTGCCTTTTCATGCGCGGACGGCCTTGGTTTGACAAGTCTGCCGGCGCCTCGAACGCGGCAAAGCGTGTGAAGAAAATGCCATCTTCCACACGGCTTCGATCAACCGCCAATCGCCGCTGCGCGGATCAGGCATTTCTCCGGCAACTGCCTTTATGAAGCCCCCGTCGCCGCGCTGCCGGATCGCTGCGGAAGCGCCGTGCTACGCCGAACCCTTGAGATCAGAACACCCGGCCCAGCACCAGATAGACTGACGTATCGCTGTGGCTTTGGCCTATCGCCAGCCACAGCGGCCCGATTGGGCTGTCAGCGGCGATGAAACCGCTGACGCCGGTGCGCAGGTCACCGAACGAAATGTCCGAAGTGTTGGCCCAGACATTGCCGACTTCGATCGAGCCGCCGACATAGATCGGCAGATCGAGGATCGGTGCCTTGCTGCTGATCCGATGATAGGCGACCGCGCGCCCGAACAGCAATTGCTGGCCAATCAGCGAGTTGCGCTGCAACCCCGACATATTGAGAAAGCCGCCGAGCGCATAATCGCCGAGGAAATCATTGATCGCCTGCGTCGTCCGGCCCAGCCGTCCGCCGAAGACCACGGTGGTGTCGCCAAAGGTGATCGGCTTCTGGATGTTGACAGTGATGGTATCGCGTCGAAACTGACCGTCCAGCCAGTTGTTGTGATTGGTATAT
This sequence comes from Polymorphobacter sp., assembly GCA_043754785.1. Lineage (GTDB taxonomy): Bacteria > Pseudomonadota > Alphaproteobacteria > Sphingomonadales > Sphingomonadaceae > Sandarakinorhabdus. The sequence continues at coordinate 2,372 of JAYUUE010000235.1, forward strand.
TGTACCTGGCCAAACAGCCCGCCGCGCGGGAAGGTCAGCGCGTCAAGCGTATCGGCGGTGAAACCGATGCGCCAGTCGGTATCGGTCTGCCAGCCGGGCGGAATGCCGATATTGAGCCCTTCCTCGCTGGGGTTGACGCCGCCATAACGCACGCCGGCGCGCAATTCCCCCCAATTGCCGAACACCATGCCGCCATCGACCCCGGCACCGCCCGAATGGACCTGCAACAGCCCGCCGGTTGCCGATGAACCGGCGCGCGTCACCAGCGACGAATATTTGGAATAAAACGCCAAAGGCTCAACAAAAAAACCGCCGAACTGTTTGTAAAGGCTGACATCGAACAATACGTCACTGCCGACCCGGGCAAAGCCGCGCCATTCGGCGCCGGTGCCGAGGAAATTGCGGTCAGTATAGCCCAGGGCCACGTCAAAGGTCGAGGTCTTGCCGAAATTGGTAGTCAGGATCATTCCTGCCATAAAGTATTTGTCGGCGGTGCGGCTACCGGCGGCATTGACCACCAGCGTGTTGCCCGCCGGAGCCACATCAATGTGGTAATCGACGCGGTCGAACTCATCGAGGCGGAAGATGGCCGTGACATCGCGCGCCATTATGGCGCCATTGAGTTTGTCGCCTGGCTGGGTCGTCACCAAAGGCGCAATCACCCGGTCGGAGAGGTTGGAAGTGTTGACGATCTCAACCTTGTCGATACGGATTGGCGCCGGGTTGGCTCGCGCCTTGCGCTGCGCCAGATACACCGCCCATTGCGCATCACTGACCGCGAGCGGCGCCAGCCTGTCGCCCATCTTTTGTGCAGCCTCGCGACCGCGTTGGATGCCAAGCTCGTAGTTGTTGAAACCAGTAACCGACAAGCCATTGATATCCGGATCGATCAGCACATCCTTGCCCGCAATCGAGGCGCGTTGACGCCGGATCGATTCCCAGCCGAGCAGCGACTGCATCTGAGAGAACACCGCGACGGCGCTGTTGATCTGGTCGGGCGACGAGCGCGGCGGTTCCCCGACATCGACGGCGATCACGACATCGACCCCCATCCGCCGCGCAACATCGACAGGCAGATTGTCGGCCAACATGCCATCGACGAGAAGCAAGCCCTCACGTTTTACCGGCGGGAAGGCGGCGGGAATCGACATGCTGGCGAAAACCGCCGTTGAAAGGTTGCCGCTGCCCATCACCACAGCGTCGCCGGTGACGATATTGGTGGCGACGGCGCGGAACGGGATCGGCAGATTGTCGAAATCTTCGGTGGCACGCCACGGCGCCAATATCT
>JAYUUE010000236.1:0-3656 GCA_043754785.1 Polymorphobacter sp.
CGATGCGTTGCCGCAGGAGGGTTTTTGGGGCGTTACGCTTGCAGATCGGCGAACAGCGCCGGCTGCTTGGTCATCTGCGCCCTCACGGCGCCGGAGACATCGTCGCCCTGCAGCATGCCGGCGTTCCACACCGCGACATATTCGAGCCCATCCGCGATGCTGTGGTCGCGCGCGTGGTTGAGCACCTGCTTGATGCCGGTGATGGCCAGCGGCGACTTTGCGGCGATGGTGCGCGCCATGGCGTCTGCCGCCGCCAGCGCGGCATCATGGTCGGCGTGAACGCTGTTGAGAAAGCCGTGGCGCTGCGCTTCCTCGGCGGGAAACTTGCGGCCGGTATAGGCCAGTTCCCGGATCAGGCCCTGGGGCAACAGGTGGGGAATGCGTTGCAATGTGCCAACATCGGCGACGATGGCGATGTTAACCTCCTGGATGGTAAAATAGCTGTTTTCGGTGCCGATGCGGATGTCGCAGGCGGTCACAAAATCCACGCCGCCACCGATGCAGCCGCCCTGGACCACCGCGATCACCGGCACCCGGCACTGGTCGACCACGGTAAAGCTGTCCTGCATCGCCTTGACATGGCGGCGAAAGGCTTCGCGCGCGCGGCCGAGATCCGCAGGGGCATTGCCAAGACCCGAGGCCGCCATGCCCAGATCGAGCCCGGCGGTGAAATGCTTGCCCGATGACGCGATGATCACGGCGCGCACCGCCGGGTCGGCGTCGACCGCTTCGAACACCGTGATGATTTCGGTCCAGAACGCCTTGTTCATCGTGTTGAGTTCATGCGGCCGGTTCATGGTCACGCGGGCGATGCCGCCGTCGACGACATAATCGAATGTGGTCAGTTCCATGATCGCAATCCTTCGGTTAAGGCGTTTTCCATGACCAAATTCACCGTCAACGGCAATCCTGTGCATTTCAAGATGCCACCTGAAACACCGCTGCTGTGGGCGCTGCGCGATGCGTCGAACCTGACCGGCACCAAATATGGATGCGGCGCCGGGCTGTGCGGCGCCTGCACCGTCCACATCGACGGCGCGGCGCAGCGCAGTTGCCAAGTGCCGATCGGCGGCATCGAAGGCAGTTTCGTCACAACCATCGAAGGCCTTAGCGACGATCGCAATCACCCGGTGCAACAGGCGTGGATTGCCGAACAGGTGCCGCAATGCGGCTTTTGCCAGTCCGGCATGATCATGGCGGTGGCGGCGCTGCTCAAGGCCACGCCCAACCCGTCCGACGCCGAAATTGATGCAGCGATCACCAACATCTGCCGCTGCGGCACCTACCCGCGCATTCGCAAGGCCATCCACCGCGCTGCCGCCGGGGACGCCGGTTCGGGCGTGCCCTCAGCCCAAACCACGGCGGCGGAAGCGGCGCGCATGGCGCCGAGCCTGAAAGCACGCTGACCGCCCGCTTGCAGCGACCGCCGCTTGCGCCTAGGTTTTGGGCGAGACTCAATTTCGGTCTGATCTCCGGGGGCAAAACCAATGGCATCCTTTCCGCTGACGACGCTCGCCATCCTTGTGGCGCTGCTGATTTATTTCGGGCTTGGCGGCGTTGTCGGCCAAGCGCGCGGCAAATATAATGTCCCGGCCCCGCAATCGGGCGGCCACCCCGAATTCGACAAGCGCAACCGCGTCCACATCAACACGCTCGAGCAACTGGTGTTGTTTGTGCCGGCGATCGTGTTTGCAGCTCCCGTTCTGGGTGACCCGATCGCAGCCATGCTTGGCCTGCTCTGGTCGGTCGGGCGGCTGGTTTATGCCCGCAGCTATTATGCCGATCCGGCGAAGCGCAGCCTGGGCTTCATGCTGACGCTGTTGCCGACGCTGATCCTCATCATCGCCGCCGGCTGGGGCGCGGTCCGCGCGCTTTGACGCCGGTTCCCGATCACGTTGGGGCAGGCCAGGAAAGCGTCTGGGATTATCCGCGCCCGCCGCGCCTTGAACCGACGCCGGCGCGCATCCGCATCGTCCACGCCGGACAGACCATCGCCGATTCGGTAGCGGCGCTGCGCCTGCTCGAAACCAGCCATCCGCCAAGCTATTACATCCCACCTGCCGATATCGACATGGCGCTGCTCCGCCCGGCAAGCGGCGCCTCGTTTTGCGAATGGAAGGGCAATGCCGGCTATTGGGATGTCATCGCTAGACCCATGCCGCTGCTCGCGGTCGGCTGGAGCTATCCGCATCCGGCGCCGGCCTTCGCTGCGCTGCGGGACCACATCGCCTTTTACGCCGGACCGTTCGACGCCTGTTACGTCGACGCGGAAAAAGTCTGCCCGCAGCCGGGCGGCTTTTACGGCGGCTGGATCACCGCCAATCTTGCCGGGCCGTTCAAGGGGGTCGACGGCAGCCGCTTCTGGTAAACCCATCCCGGGAGCCTTATAGTTGTGGAAAGGCATTTCGGGGGGCGGACCGGCAAGCGCGTCACCGTCCCCGGGACTCATCGCCACGGTCAACGCCGCGGTTGAGGCCGATGCGCCGCGCCTGACAGCGATCTTCAAGGATCTGCACCAGCATCCGAAAATCGCCTTTACCGAAACCCGCACCGCGGCGATCGTGGCAAAGGAACTCAAAGCGCTGGGTTTCGCCGTCACCACCGGTATCGGCAAAACCGGTGTCGTCGGCGTGATGAAGAATGGGCCCGGACCGACGTTGTGGTTCCGCGCCGATATGGATTCGAATTCGGTACTGGAAGCCAGCGGCCTCGCCTGGGCAGCCACAAAGCCGCAGCGCCTCGCCGATGGCAGCGAAATCTCGGTGATGCACGCCTGCGGCCATGATGCCCATGTCACCTGGCTGCTCGGCATCGCCAAAGCAATGACGGTTTTGAAATCGGACTGGTCGGGGACACTGGTGGTCTATGCACAGCCGGCCGAGGAAGTTGGGCTGGGCGCGCAGGCGATGGTCGATGATGGCTTGCACTCGCGCGGCTTTCCAAAGCCGGATTTCGCCTTGGGCAGCCACACCGTGCCGCTGCCGGTCGGCACCGTCGTCAGCCCCCCCAGTGTGCGGATGGCCGGCACCGACCAGCTCGATGTAACGTTCTTCGGGGTCGGCGGCCATGGCTCGACTCCGAACCTGACGATCGACCCGGTGGTGATGGCGGCACAGGCGGTGCTCAGCTATTAGACGATCATCAGCCGCAATTTCGATCCGCAGGCGTCGGCGGTGATCACTGTCGGCGCCGTCCTGGCCGGCCGCGACAACAATGTCATCCCGGCGTCGGCAGAACCGCGGCTGAACCTGCGCTGGTTCGATCGCAGCGCCCGCGAACTGCTGCTGAAACGCATCGACGCCATCGACCACAGCATCGCGGTCGGCGCCGGAATGCCTGCCGACAAGATGCCGAAAACCGTCATGAAGGGCACCGCCGACCCGCCTAGCAATGACGCCGCCTTGACCGCAACCATCAATCCACCCCTTGTGACGCTGCTCGGCGCGGGCAAGCTGATCGACACCTTTCCATCGGTCATGGGGTCCGAGGATTTTCAGGAAGCGTTTGCCAAAACCGGGACACCCTACAGCTTCCTGCTTATCGGCATTGCGCCGCTGGATCGCTGGGCGGCGTCGCAAAGGGCCGGGCAGCAGTTCCCGTTTGCCAACCACAACAATGATTTCGTCGTCGATCTGGCGGCGATTCCGCTCGGCACG
>JAYUUE010000237.1:0-3653 GCA_043754785.1 Polymorphobacter sp.
GCGGAAGTCGAGCAAGCGCTTCGCGAGTTCGACGAGCAATTTCTGACCCCGTCGATCAATGCTCGCCGGGCACTGCTCGCCGAGGTGGCGGCCGGCGCCAGGGCGGCCGACGATTTGCCGCGCGACGTGCTGACGGTGTTGCTTCGCGCCGAGGCGGAATTGCCGCTCGATCACGCCACCTTGCTTCGCGAAATTTCCTTTTACATGCAGGCGGGCGCCCACTCCACCGCGAATGCCACGGTCCATTCCTTCCACGAGATCCTCGGTTGGGCGGGAGATGATCCCGAGCGCTGGGGACGGCTGGAAGACCCTGCGTTCGTCCAGTGCTGCGTTCACGAAAGTCTTCGCCTTCATCCTGCCAGCCCCGAGGCGTGGCGGACCGCGACCTGCCCTTATGCGCCGGCCGGGCGAGACGCGATCGATGTCGGCGACCGGGTCATCCTCGACCTGTTCAGCGCCAATCGCGATCGCGCGATCTTCGGTGCGAATGCCGACAGCTTCGACCCCGACCGTGTGGTGCCGACCGGGGTACTCCCGTCGGGCCTCGCCTTCGGGATCGGCCTTCACACCTGCGTTGGCCGCGAGCTCGACGGCGGTGTTCGTCCCAAGCCGGGCAGCGACCCCGCAACCCACCAATATGGCATTGTGGCGCTGCTCGTCGCGCGCCTGCTCGCGCTTGGCGCTCGAACAATCGCGTCCGATCCGCCCGTGCCCGACACGAAGACGAGCCGGCCCAATTGGGGACGATATCCCGTGCGTTTCGCGAAGAGTGCGCAATGACCCGCCAGGCGATCGTCACCGGTGCGGCCAGCGGCATTGGCGCCGCGATTGCCGCGGCACTCGGCGAGCACGGCTACCGCGTCGGCCTGTTCGACCGGGACGGGGCCGCAGCCGAAGCCATGGCATCAAGCATCGCCGGTGCGGTCGGGATTGCTGCCGATGTCACTGACGAGGCGGCCGTGCACGCAGCCTTCGTTCGCTTTGGGGAGACTCCTGACCTCGTGGTCAACAATGCCGGGATCGTGCGTTTCGGGCCGCTTGCGGATCAGAGCGTCGACGATTTCCGGGACGTCCTCGCCGTCAACCTGGTCGGCACCTATGTCGTGACCCGCCAGGCGGTCAAGCAGATGGTCGTGCGCGGCAGTGGCCATGTCATTTCGCTGACCTCGACCAATGCCTACAGCCCCGGCCCGGGATCGGGCGCCTACCCTGCGAGCAAGGCCGCCATCGCGCAGCTGATGAAGCAGTTCGCGCTCGAATATGGCGGTGCCGGGCTGCGCTTCAACAGTATCGCACCGGGCTTCGTCGACGGTGGCATGTCGACCCCGATCTACGCCGACCCCAAGGTGCGGCAGGCGCGCGAACGCGGGGTTCCGCTTGGCCGTCTGGGCACGACGCAGGACATCGCCAATGCGGTGCTAATGCTCGATTCCGATGGCGCCTCCTACATCACGGGGATCGACCTGCTCGTCGATGGCGGGGTGACGCACGCCGTACTCAAAAACCTGCCGCGCGAATGACCGCGGCGGCGATCATCTACAGCGGCGGTTTCGGCCATCCGTTCGCCGACAGTTCGGCGACCCTGGCAACGCAGATCGAGGCCGCCGGATGGACGACGACGATCGAAACCGAGCTCGGTGCCGCGCTTGACGGGCTTCCCGCCGCCAGCCTGCTGGTCGTCAACGCGCTTCGTTTTTCGATGACCCAGGCCGAACGCTACCTTGCGCATCGTGCCGAGTTTGCCGCCGAAATGAGCGACGATGAATTCCGAACGCTCGACCGCTTTGTCGCCGATGGCGGAGCGTTGCTCGTGATGCATACCGGAACCGTTTGCTGGGACACGCAGCCGGGGTGGAAATCGCTGATCGGTGGCGGTTGGGATTGGCAGCGTTCGCACCACCCACCGCCCGCACCGATCGTGGTGACACTGACAGCGGCGGGCGGCGCAATCGTCGAAGGGCCGCCTGATTTCGGCCTGATCGACGAGGTCTATCATCATCTCGATCCGTCCCCGGATTGCACGGTGATCGCGACCGCCGAGATCGAGGAGGGCCCCCAATCTATCGCCTGGACCCGGCGGCATGGCCGTGGCCGGGTTGCGGTCGATGCGCTTGGCCATGACTCGCGCTCGCTGACCGAGCCGGGCCATTCGGCCTTGATCGGCGGATTGCTCGGCTGGCTCGCGGAGGCCACGCATGCGTCCGATTGAAGGACTGAGCATCCTCGTCACCGGCGGTGCGAGCGGCATCGGTGAGGCGACCGCGCGGCACTTCGCCCGGCAAGGCGCGCGCGTAACGATTGCCGGTCGCCGCGTCGACAAGGTCGCAACTGCGTCGGAAGCAATTGGCTGTGCCGGCGTGGCGGGCGACGTGACCGTCGCCGCCGACCGGCAGCGCATGATCGACGCCGCGATTGCTCATGGTGGCCGCCTCGATGCCTTGTTCAACAATGCCGGCAACATGCTGCGCGGTCCGATCGAGCAGATCGGCGAGCAGGCCTTGCTCGACCTGTTCCACACCAATGTCATCGGCGCGATGATGCTGACCGGGCTTGCCGTGCCGCATCTTGCGGAGACGCGCGGGTCGGTGACGTTCGTCGGGTCGATCCACACGCGGCGAAGCTTTCCCGGCGCTTCTCCCTACGCGGCGAGCAAAGGGGCGATCCAGGTTCTGACGCAGGTGCTCGCCGCCGAACTTGGCGACCGCGGGATCCGGGTCAACTGCGTCGTCCCGGGAAGCGTCCTCAGCGAGATCAATGTTCGCGCCGGACTAGTATCGCCCGAAGAGGCCGCCGAACGCTACAGAGGGCTGGCGCGGCTTCAGGCGGTCGATACGCTGGGGACCGGAGAGCATGTCGCCGAGGCGGTCGAATATCTAGTTCGGGCGCACTTTGTAACGGGCGCGATCCTCGACGTCGACGGGGGCATGGCGCTGGGCCTCACGCGCGACTGACGTGCGATACCGCCTAGCCGCGTAACAGTCGCCGCGCATTGTCGGCCAGCGGCACATCGATCGTCGGCGGCGTGAAGCGCTCGGGCGCGTCCCAACCGGCAAAGTTGGTGCCATAGACCAGCCGGGCCGTCCCCACTCGCTCGGCGAGCAGATCGAGCGATCGATCGTCATGCAGATGGATGTCGAACCACAAGCGACGGACCGCGTCCTCGAATGCTCCGTCAGCGCGCAAATGATCGGGCACCCAGCCGCGTTTATGCGTCGCGTGCGCCAATCTGCCCCACAGCAGCGCGATCGCGCCGCCGCCGTGGCTGATGCAGATGTCGAGCGCGGGGTGACGATGCAGCACACCGCCGAAGACGAGCGAGGCCAGCGCAACCGTCTCCTGCATGGTGAAGCCAACCACGATGTCGAGTTCATATTTGCGCATGGCCGGGCTTGCCGGGGGGCCGTCAATGCCGTCGGGCGCAGGGTGGAGGAAGAGAGGAATGTCGAGGTCGACGACGGCTTCGTAAAAGCGGTCCATCGCCGGATCGTCGAGCCCCTGAGCCAGATCGGTCCCGATATAGGCCGCGACCATGCCGAGGTCACGTACCGCCCGGCGAAGTTCCGCGATGGCCGCGGGGATGTCCTGCATCGGCAGCGCAGCTGCGGCGCCCAACCGGTCCGGATAGCGCACGACGGTCGCCGCGAGCGCGTCAT
>JAYUUE010000238.1:0-11054 GCA_043754785.1 Polymorphobacter sp.
GTGGGACAGCCAGTGTGCGATGATGGCGTCGGCGGCGGTTTGATCGGCGGCAGTTTCGTGGGTGAGGCCCATGTCTCGCGCCTGCGCCGCGCCAAACGCCTCGGCGGTGAGGAACCATCGGCGGGCCTGGCCAGCGCCGATCTTGGCGGTGACGAACGGCGATATGGTGGCCGGTGTCAGGCCGAGGCGGACTTCGGAGAGGCGGAACTGCGCGCCTTCGATTGTGACCGCCATGTCGGCACAGGCAACGAGCCCGACGCCGCCGCCGGCCACATTGCCATGGACGCGGGCGATGACAGGCTTTTCGCAGCTGTCGATGGCGTGGAGCATGTCCGACAGCTTCATCGCGTCGGCGCGGTTCTGGCTTTCGGTGAAGCTGGCGGCGCGATTTATCCAATCGAGATCGGCGCCGGCGCAGAAGGATTTGCCGTTGCCCGACAAGATGATGGCGCGGACGGTGGGATCGATGCCGAGGACGTTGAAGGTCGTGGTCAGCGCTTCGATCAGGCCCTCGTCGAAGGCATTGTGGCGATCCGGGCGGTCAAGCGCGACGCGGGCGATGCCGCCTTCGATGGTGGTGGTCAGGCTCATGGCTACATCCGAAACGTGCCGAAGCGCGTCTCCGGGATGGGTTGCTGGAGCGCGGCGGCGAGGGAGAGCGCCACCACAGTGCGCGTGTCGGCCGGGTCGATGATACCATCGTCCCACAGCCGGGCGCTGGCGTAATAGGGGTGGCCCTCGCGGTTATATTGGGCGCGGATCGGGGCTTTGAAGGCTTCCTCGTCGGCGGCGGACTTGAATCCCCCCGTCTTTACAGTGGCGAGGACAGAGGCTGCCTGTTCGCCGCCCATGACGCTGATGCGGGCGTTGGGCCACATCCACAGGAATCGGGGGCTGTAGGCGCGGCCGCACATGCCGTAGTTACCGGCGCCGAAGCTGCCGCCGGTGACGACGGTGATTTTGGGGACCGCGGCGCAGGCGACGGCGGTGACCAGCTTGGCGCCATGCTTGGCGATGCCTTCGTTTTCGAAGCGCTTGCCGACCATGAAGCCGGAAATATTCTGGAGGAACAATAGCGGGATGCGGCGCTGGCAGGCGAGTTCGATGAAATGCGCGCCTTTTTGCGCGCTTTCCGAAAACAGGATGCCGTTGTTGGCGAGAATTGCGACACGGTGGCCTTCGATATGGGCGAAGCCGGTGACGAGGGTTTCGCCAAAGCGCGGCTTGAACTCGTGGAGGTCGGACCCATCGACCATGCGGGCAATAATTTCATGGACATCGACGGGGTGACGCGTGTCCAAAGGGGCGAGTGCGTGGAGTTCGCGCGGGTCGAAACGGGGTGGTTTAGGAGGTTCGGCGGGGACTTTTTGGGGTGGTGGCAGGGTGGCGACGATACTGCGGGCGATGCGCAGCGCGTCGGCGTCATCTTCCGCCAGATGGTCGGCGACGCCCGATAGCCGGGTGTGGACATCGCCGCCGCCGAGTTCTTCCGCGGTGACTTCCTCGCCGGTGGCGGCCTTCACCAGCGGCGGGCCACCCAGAAAGATCGTGCCCTGATCGCGAACGATGATCGATTCGTCGGCCATGGCGGGCACATAGGCGCCGCCGGCGGTGCAACTGCCCATGACGACGGCGATCTGGGCTATGCCCTGCGCCGACATATTGGCCTGGTTGAAGAAGATGCGGCCGAAATGCTCGCGGTCCGGGAACACCTCGTCCTGGCGCGGCAGGTTGGCACCGCCCGAATCGACGAGATAGACGCACGGCAGGGCGTTTTGCGCGGCGATTTCCTGGGCGCGCAGGTGCTTCTTGACGGTGAGCGGGTAGTAGCTGCCGCCCTTTACCGTCGCGTCATTGGCGACGATGACGCACAGCCGGCCAGCGACCTGGCCGACGCCGGCGATGATCCCGGCGGCGGGAACGTCCTCACCGTAGACGTCATGCGCGGCAAACTGCCCAATTTCGAGGAAGGCCGTGCCGGGATCGAGCAGCGCTTCGACGCGATCCCGCGGCAGGAGTTTTCCGCGCGCGACATGGCGATCGCGGCTGGCCGCAGGGCCACCAAGCGCGATGGCAGCGACGCGGGCGCGCAGATCGGCGACGAGCGCCGCAATGGCTTCGGCATTGGCGCGGGACGCCGCGCCGGGGGGGAGGGGGTGGCCGATCTGGGGCATTGCAGACCTATGGCGTGTTACACTGCCAGGCTCAACCACTGCAATGCGGTCAATCAGGCCGATCTGATGCTGAGGTGCATCAATCGGATGATTGACGGACCTTTGCCCGGCGGCTGCGGTTGCCGATGACGATCACGCCGGCAGCGGCGCATATCAATGTCAGGCCGATAAGGTCGCTTGGATCGCCAAAAGCGGCATTGGCAATTCGTAAAGAAGAAGCAATGAATTGTTGACGGATGAAATGCACAGCAACTGCCAGTGAAATCAAGACGACAGCGATACCGGCAATGCGGCGTAAAACTGCTTTGAGCTTTATAATTATAGCGAAGTTAATTTTACGTTGCATCGCCGATCTCTTTCGGTACTGCAGCGCAGCATGAAGTTAAGCTGTGACATGCGCAAGGCAAAGCTTTCAATTCGTCTTCGATTTTGCACGTTCAACCGCCATGGCGGCAGGGGGGCTTGCTGCAACTGGTCGTCTCCGCTATGCGGCGCGCTCTCATAGGCTGGTCGGAACCAGCCACCATCAGCGAAAGCAAAAGCCATGAAGCCCGGTATCCACCCCGAATATCACCGCATCACCATCAAGATGACCGATGGCAGCGAATATTCGACGCGTTCGACCTATGGCAAGGAAGGCGATACGCTGGCGCTGGATATCGATCCGACATCGCACCCGGCCTGGGTCGGTGGGGCCGGCAAGATGCTCGATGCCGGCGGCCAGGTGGCTCGCTTCAACAAGCGCTTTTCGGGCTTCGGGCTCAAAAAAGACTGATCTTGCGGCGCCGGGTTTTCCCACCCGGCGGCTTGATGAACCGCAAATGACGATGACGTTCATGCAACCTGCATGACAGATGGTGCATTCATCCTTCAATAACAAAGGAGGAGAGTTGCCATGCGTAAACTGACTTTGACGTTCGCCGCCCTCGCAATCGCCGCAACTGCGGTGCCATTGCAGGCAAAGCCCCACAACGACAAGCACGACCGTGGCTATGTCGACCAGCGTGAGCTATATGGCGACCAGCGCCGGGTTGACGATGAGCGCCGCGACCTGGACGAGGTCTATCGCACTGGCTCGCCGCGCCAGGTTCGGGACGAAGGCCGCGACGTGAAGCGCGCCCAGCACGAATATCGCCAGGACGCGCACGACTGGAATCGCGGTCAGTCCTATTCGTACAATCGCCCCGACCCGCGCTACAACGGCTATTATGCCGACAATTATTATCGCGGCGGCAATTACCAGCCACGGCGTGTGCTGGCGAATGAACGCATCTATCGCGGTCAGGACAATCGCTATTACTGCCGTCGCAACGACGGCACGACGGGATTGATCGTCGGCCCGCTTGGTGGCGGGGTGCTCGGCAATGTGATTGCGCCAGGCGGTTCGAAGACGTTTGGCTCGATCATCGGGGGCGGTCTGGGTGCCGTCCTCGGGCATTCGATTGGCCAAGGCAATGTGACTTGCCGCTGACGCCAGGCGGCAAAGCGGCCGCCAGCGATTGATTATGACGATGGCGTCCAGTGGATTTTTCCGTTGGACGCCATTTTCATTCCGCCTAGACTCGCCGTGCATTCAGGAGACGATGATGGCGAAATCGGCAAAGAAAACGGCGAGCGCATCGCTCGACATGGGCTTTGACGACAAGGACCGGCTGGCGATTGCCGAGGGGCTGTCGAAAGTGTTGGCCGATACCTACACATTGTATTTGAAGACGCACAATTTCCACTGGAACGTCACTGGGCCGCAGTTCAATTCGCTGCACCTGATGTTCGAGGGGCAATATACCGAGCTTGCGACGGCAGTCGATTTGATTGCGGAGCGCATAAGGGCGCTGGGGGTGCCGGCGCCGGGCAGTTATTCAGCCTTTGCCAAGCTTTCGAGCATCGCCGAAGCCGATGGCAATCCGCCGGCAGAAGAGATGGTGCGGATTTTGGCGGCCGACCAGCTGGCGGTGGTGCGCACGGCGCGCAGCGTGTTCCCGCTCGCTGATGCAGCGCATGACGAGCCGACTGCAGACTTGCTGACGCAGCGGATGCAGGTGCACGAAAAGACCGCGTGGATGCTGCGGGCGAATTTGGGTTGACGCTGCGCGGCGCCCGCCGTCCCGGCAGACCCTCAGGCGAGGTAGCAACGCTCAATTGCCGAGCGCGCTCGTTACCAAACTGACCGATACCGCGATGACGCCGATGTTGAACAGAAACGCGACCAAGCCGTGGACCAGCGCGAGCCGGCGGATAGGCTTGCTGCTGATGGTCACGTCCGACACCTGGAAGGTCATGCTGAGCACCACGGCGAAATAGGTGAAATCGAGATAATCCGGGGCGAGGTCGGGGCCGGGGAAATCCAGCCCGCCCGAATCATGTTCCTTCGGCTCACTCGCCTTTTGCTTGCCGTTGTCTGGTCCGCGCAGATACCAGAGATGACCATAGTGGATGGCGCTGACCGCGTTGGCGAACAGCCAGACGATGGCGAGGCTGAGCGTTGCCAAGGCGATCATTGCGCCGCGCTCGGCGACGCTGGCCGCCTTGATGGCGACAAGTTCCACCCAGATGCCGATGATGGTGACGGCGGCGACACCGGCTGCGAGGATGAGCAGCCAATGATGGTCCGGTTCATTGGCCTGCGAGCGTTGCCGCATGGTTTCGGCGGTGGCGCCGCGAACCAGCGAGACAAGGGTGGCGAAAAACACCAGGGCGCCGGCATCGAAGCCGAGAAGGATTGCCGGGGCAACGCCAGTGCGCGGCCAGAGCAGCCCGCCCACGGCGACACCTGTGGCCAGAAACGCGATGAAGCGCCAGTAACGCGCGATCATGACCGGGTTCGCGCTGTTCGCGACAGCATCCCATAGCCAGCGATAGCCGATACGATCGAGCCGCACAGCACGCCGATCTTGGCGATCGAATCCTGCGCTGATCCCTGACCAAAGGCCAAGGCGGCAATGAACAGGCTCATGGTGAAGCCGATGCCGCACAGGATGGCCAGACCGCCGAGCTGTTGCCAGCTGGCGCCAAGCGGCCGTTCGGCGACGCCGGCATGGACCAGTACGGCGATGGCACCAAACACGCCGATGGGTTTGCCGATGACAAGGCCCAGCGCAATACCGAGTGGAATCGGTTGCCACAGGACTGCCGGCGTGATGCCGCGCAGATCGACGCCGGCATTGGCAAAGCCAAAGATCGGCACGATGGCAAAGGCGATGATCGGTGCCATGGCATGTTCAAGCCGCAGCAATGGCGAACTGTGGTTTTCGGGTTCGCCGGGGCTGCTATCCAGCGGGATCGTCAGCGCCACCGCGACGCCGGCCAGCGTTGCATGGACTCCTGACAGCAACACCTCGTACCAGACGAAGCCGCCTATGGCCAAATAGGGGATCAGCGATTTGACGCCAAAATGGTTGAGGCCGGCCAGCAGCGCCAGCCCGGCGATGGCAAGGCCAAGGTCGGCAAAGCTGATGTGCGTTGTGTAAGCCACAGCGATGATGACGATGGCACCCAGATCGTCGATGATGGCGATGGCGGTGAGCAGCAGTTTGATCGATGCCGGCACCCGGCTGCCGAGCAGCGCGAGCACTCCGAGCGCAAAGGCGATGTCGGTGGCGGCGGGAATGGCCCAGCCATTGCGATTGGCCGGTAGCCCGGCGTTGACGGCGAGATAGACCAGTGCCGGGACCACCATGCCGCCGAGTGCCGCAGCGCCAGGCAGGATGCGGCGCGGCCATGACGACATTTCGCCGACGATGAACTCGCGCTTGATCTCCAGCCCGACGAGCAGGAAAAACAGCGCCATCAGGCCATCGTTGGTCCAGTGCAGCAGCGACAGCCCGGCGATTTCGATATGCTGGGCGTGGAAATAGGCGGGCGAGAGTGGCGTATTGGCGGCGAGCAGCGCTAGCAGGGCGGCGGCCATGAGGACGTAACCGCCGGCGGCCTCGGTGCGCAGGAACTGCCGGATGGCGGTGATGGGGCGGCGATAGGGCATCGGCGGCGACGCTAGGGGGGATTTTGGGGGAGGGGAAGAGGGGCTTGCGGGGTTGGTATTGGGGAGACCCCCACCCGCCGCACGCGACAGAGGTCGCCTCCGCGACGCCGCGCGAGGGGCCTCCCCCATGAGGGGATGGACTAAGAATTAGCGGGCGGCGTAGTTGGTTTCGGTCCAGCGGCGGTAGCTGCCGTCGAGGATACCGCGCCACCACGGTTCGTTGCCCAGATACCAGGCGAGCGTCGCGGCAAAGCCGGTGGCGAAGTCGCGGGCGGGGAGATAGCCGAGTTCTTCGCGGGCGCGGGTTTCGTCGATGGCGTAGCGGCGATCATGGCCGGGGCGATCGGTGACAGTCGTCTTCAAGCTGGCGGTCGCGGTGCCGCGCGCCGCCGGGGCATTGGGGAAACGCCGGGCCAGTGCCGGGTCGGCGCGGAAGGCGGCGTCCACGGCGTCGCACAGTGTGTCGATGACGGTGATGTTTGGCAGTTCGGCACCGCCGCCGATGCAATAGGTTTCACCGATGCGGCCGTATTTGAGGACGGCCTCGATGCCGCGGCAATGGTCCTCGACGTGGAGCCAATCGCGGATTTGCATGCCGTCGCCATAAATCGGGAGCGGCCGGCCATGAAGGGCGTTGATCAGGAACAGCGGGATGAGCTTTTCGGGGAATTGATACGGGCCATAGTTGTTCGAACAGTTCGAGGTGGTCACTTGCAGGCCATAGGTGTGGTGCCAGGCGCGAACCAGATGGTCGCTGGCAGCTTTTGACGCCGAATAGGGGCTGTTGGGGGCGAAGGGGGTTTTTTCACTGAACGCCGGGTCGGTGGCGCCGAGGCTTCCATAGACCTCGTCGGTCGAGACATGGTGGAAACGGTGGGGCTTGCCGCTGCCGCTCAGCCACGCCGAGCGCGCGGCGGTGAGCAAATTCATCGTCCCAATGACATTGGTTTCGACAAATGCCGCCGGGCCGTGGATCGAGCGATCGACGTGCGATTCGGCGGCAAAATGCACGATGGTGTCGATGTTGGCGTCGCGGAGCAGCGCCTCGACCACTGGCGTGTCGCGGATATCGGCTTCCACCAGCTTGACGCTGTTGGCACCGGCGAGGTTGGCGCGGTTGCCGGCATAGGTCAGTGCGTCGAGCACGATGACGCTGTCCTGCGGGTGGTGCTGGCGCCAGTAATGCACGAAATTGGCGCCGATGAAGCCGGCGCCGCCGGTGACAAGCAGGTTGCTCATGCGGGCAGATCCTTCATCAGGGCGAGGCAATCGCGCAATTCGCGGCGCCAGTGGCGCGCCGGGCCGGTGATCGCCCAGCTGCTGGTCTTGTCGAGAACGCTGTACGACGGGCGCTTTGCCGGCGTCGGGTAATCGGCGGTGCGGATCGGGATGACCGGGACGGCGCGGTCCAGCATACCGAGCGCCAGGGCTTCCTCCTGGATGGCGACGGCGAAATCATACCAGCTGGCGGCACCGGCGTCGGTCCAGTGATAATGGCCCCGGGCACCGGCGCCGGCGAGGCGCCAGAGCGCGCCGGCGAGGCCCAGCGCGTGGGTGGGGGTGCCGATCTGATCGGCGACGACGCGGACTTCGGGGCGTTCGGTCATGACGCGCAGCATGGTCTTGACGAAGTTGTTGCCGGCGGCGGCATAGACCCAGGCGGTGCGGACGATCAGCGCGTCGGCGCCGGCTGCCAGCTCGCCATCGCGCTTGGTTTCACCATAGACGCCGATGGGGCTGGTCGGAGCATCGGGGGCATAAGGGGTGCTGGCGTTGCCATCGAAGACAAAGTCGGTGGAGACATGGATGAAACCGAGGCCGGCAGCGCGGGCGGCGCTGGCAAGCGTGGCGACGGCATCGACATTGATCCGGCGGGCGGTGGCAAGGTCGCCCTCGGCCTTGTCCACGGCGGTGTAGGCGGCGGCGTTGACGAGGTGGGTGGCGCCCGATGCGGCGACGACCTGCGCGACACGGGCGGCATCGGTGATGTCGAACTCGGCTTCAGGCGGGGCGATGACGCTGGCGCCGGCGGGGACGCGGGCCTGCAGCGCACGACCCAATTGGCCGCCGGAGCCGGCGATGAGCAGTTTCATGCGAAGACCTGCGCATCGGCAAGCACTGGCGCGATCGCGTCCTTGCTCGAAAGCTGCGGGGCGACGCCGGCATCGGGCCAGGCGATGGCAATGGCCGGATCATCCCAGCGGATGCCGCGATCGTCAGGGCCGTCATAGAGAGTTGTAACTTTGTAGAGGAAGTCCGCGGTTTCGCTGAGCACGAGAAAGCCATGGGCGAAGCCGGGCGGCACCCAGAGCATGCGCTTGTTGGTGTCCGACAGCTCATAGCCAACCCATTGGCCGAAATGCGGGCTGGAGCGGCGGATGTCGACGGCGACGTCGAACACTGCGCCTGACGTGACGCGGACGAGTTTGCCCTGGGGGCTGTGCATTTGATAGTGCAGCCCGCGCAGCACGCCCCTCGCCGAGCGGCTGTGATTGTCCTGCACGAAATGCAGGTCGAGCCCGGCGGCGGCAAATGTCGCGGCGTTCCAGCTTTCCATGAAGAAGCCGCGATCATCACAGAACACCTTGGGTTCGATGAGTTTGACGCCGGGCAGGGCGGTGTCGATGACGTTCATCGCGCCGTCTTCAGCTGGTCGAGCAGATATTCGCCGTAACCCGATTTCCGGAGCGGCTCCGCGATGCGCGCGAGTTGCTCGGCACCGATGAAGCCTTGGCGCCAGGCGATTTCCTCCGGGCAGCAGATTTTGAGGCCCTGGCGTTCTTCGACGATGCGGACATAAAGCGCTGCGTCGAGCAGCGAGCCATGGGTGCCGGTATCGAGCCACGCGAAACCACGCCCCATCAACTCGACATGGAGCTTGCCGGCATCGAGATAAAGGCGGTTGAGATCGGTGATCTCGAGCTCGCCGCGCGGCGACGGCTGGACGTCGCGGGCGAGCCGTACCGCGTCGCCATCGTAGAAATACAGGCCGGTGACGGCAAAGTTGGACTTTGGCGTGGCGGGCTTTTCCTCGATGGTGGCGGCGCGGCCGTCGGCACCAAACGAAACGACGCCATAGGCCTGCGGATCCTTGACATAATAGCCGAACACCGTCGCGCCGGCCGTGCGATCCGAAGCCCGGCCCAGCAATTCCGGCAGGCCATGGCCATAGAAGATATTGTCACCCAATATCAGCGTCGAGGGCCGGTCCCCCACGAATTCCGCACCGATGTGATAGGCCTGTGCCAACCCTTTTGGTTCGGGTTGGACGGCATAGCGAATTTCCATTCCCCATTCCGAGCCGTCACCGAGCAGGCTCTTGAAGGCGGCGCTGTCGTGCGGGGTGGTAATGATCATCACCTCCCGAATGCCCGCGAGCATCAGAACGGACAGCGGATAATAGATCATCGGCTTGTCGTAGACCGGCATCAATTGTTTGGAGACAGGCTTGGTCAGCGGGTAAAGCCGCGTTCCGGATCCGCCGGCGAGAATGATGCCCCGTCTGTTGGTCATGCCCGCCCTTGAATGAAGCGTCGTACGAGCCCGGCGAAACTGCGGGCTTGTTTGACTGGGTTTTCGCGGGCTGCCGCCGCCCATAGCTGCAACCCGCGATACCGGGGCACGGGGCGTCCGACAACCACCATTGCCGCCAGCCGCGATAAAATCTGGCGTTTGCGCCGCGCCTGGTGCGGCTGCATGCGGCTGATCTCGGTGATGTCCAGCGGCGTCGTTTCGATGGCGCCGGCGGCGCGCGCCGAAGCGAGCAGCGCCAGCCTCGCCACCGTTCGCGCCATGACGAGGCTGCGGCCATCAGTTTCCTGAAAGCTGGGATAGCCATTTTCGTCACAGACCCAAGCGTCGGCGCAGGCGATATCGGCTGCGCTGCCAACAGCGTCGGCGCAAATCTTGCAGCGGAACTGGACTTCCCTCGACAGGATCTGGCCCCAGCTGGCGTCGTAACTCATGCGCCGCGTGGTGCCATCGGCCATGGTGGCGGTGGCATAACCCGGCCAGCCATCGCCGCGATAGCGGAAGCTGGTGACGTCATCGCGCTTGGCGCTCATCGCATTGAGCAACCGGCCGTTGGCGCCGGCCGACAGGATGCCGGCGCAAATGAAGGCCAGCATCAGCGGCACCTTGGCATCGACACGCGGATCGGTGCGGGCGCGGGCGCGCAGCGCGGCAACGTCGCAGGGTTTGCCGACAAAAGCGAAACGACCAGGGGCGGACAGCCAGGATTCAAGGCCAGCAAGCGGCGCGGAAGCGGCATAGCGCGATCCGGCGGCGTCAAAGACATCGGCGGCATTGCGCGAAACCACGGTCCGATTGCCGGTCGGGACCATGGGATCGGCGCCCGTTTGAACGACGAAGTCCACCAGGCCAATGGCCAATGCATGGACGAGCAGCCCCGAGATGACGCCACCGGATGACGCCTGATGGCGAAGTGCCGGATCGGTAACGAAGCCGGTACCGGTGAAATATGATGGCCCCCAGAGCCGATCGTCGACCGGCGCGCTGGTGGTGATTTCAACGGCGAGCCCGGGGCAAGCGGCAGCGATACCGGCTTCCTGCGCGGCGGTCAGCGGCGCCGATTGTGCGGGACGCAGATAGCCCGGGGGTCGCTGCGCCATAGTGATCGCCGCGGGGGCGATGGCGGCGCACAGGCCGCACCCCGAACAGGTCTGGCCGCGTTCGACACGGGCAAGCGCCAACGATGTGAAGCCGGTCACCTAGCAGCAGCTGCGAACTGCGAAGCCAGCGCCGCGGTATAATCCTCCAGCCCCGCTTCGATGATGGGTTGGCCGACAGCGATAGCAGCCGCCAGCTGCGCGCGGCGTTCAAAGGCATCGAGTACGAAGGCGATAGCGGTGCGGGTGTCCATACCCTTGGCGTTGACCACC
>JAYUUE010000239.1:0-3629 GCA_043754785.1 Polymorphobacter sp.
TTCAAGGTGAAGAATTATGTCAGAGAGGGAGCTGTCGCATGACGCTGTATTTCACCAAGGAACATGAGTGGCTTTCGGTGGAGAGCAACATCGCCGTCGTCGGGGTCACCGATTATGCCCAGGCGCAGCTTGGCGATGTGGTTTTCGTCGAGTTGCCGGCGGCGGGGAAGGTCGTCACCAAGGGCAAGGAAGCCGCCGTAGTTGAATCGGTGAAGGCGGCATCGGACGTCTATTCGCCAGTGTCGGGCACGGTGACCGAGGCCAATGCAGCGCTGGAAGGCGATCCGGCGCTGGTCAATTCGGCACCGGAGGGCGAGGGCTGGTTTTTTAAGCTGACGCTGTCGGATCCGAGTGAGCTGGACGGTTTGATGGATGAGGCGGCATACAAGGCGTGGGTGGCAACGCTTTGATGGAAATCGCGGCGCGTCATGGATGGGACCCGGCATTATATGCGGCGCATGCGGGCTTCGTGCCGGCGCTTGGAGCGCCAGTGCTGGAACTGCTGGCGCCGCAGCCTGCGGAGCATATCCTCGACATCGGCTGCGGCGATGGCGTGCTGACGGCCAGGCTGGTTGCCGCCGGGGCGCATGTGATCGGCATCGATGGCGATGCAGCGATGGTTGCGGCGGCGTGCGAGAGAGGCATCGACGCGCGGCGAATGGACGCGCGGGCGCTGACGTTCGACGGCGCGTTTGACGCGGTGTTCAGCAACGCCGCGCTGCATTGGGTCGGGGGACCGGCGATTGTCAGCGCCGGGGTAGCGCGGGCGTTGAAGCCCGGCGGGCGTTATGTCGGCGAATTCGGGGGGCACGGCAATATAGCGGCAATCCGCGTCGCCGTCCGATCGGTGCTGGCGACGCGCGGCTATCGCGTCGAGCCGATGGAGACCAGTTACTACCCGACCGCAGAAGGATTTCGCAATGTGTTGGAAAATGCCGGGTTTGTGGTTGACTCGTGCGAGATCATCCCGCGCCCGACGCCGTTGCCGACCGGCATGACGGCGTGGCTCAACACGTTTCGCGGCGGCTTCATCGACAGTGCCGGCGTGCCGCCCGACAAGCGCGCCCAGGTCATCGAGGATATTCGCGCCCTGCTGCGACCAGTGCTCGCCGACGAGGCGGGCAATTGGGTCGCCGATTATGTTCGTATCCGTTTTGCCGCCCATCTGCCCCCCGCTCGCGACAGCGAACGCGTTGCCACGAAAGACTAAGCCATGCGCTACCTGCCCCTCACCCAACCCGACCGCGCGGCGATGCTCGCGGTAATCGGCGCCGCCGATATCGATGCGCTATTCGTCGATGTGCCCGAAAGCGCGCGGCTGTCCGGCCCGATCGCCGGTTTGCCGATGCATGCGCCCGAGCAAAGCGTCGAACGCGCGCTGGGGGCGATGGCGGCCAAAAACATGGCGGCGGGGACGGTGCCATTCTTTGTTGGCGGCGGTGCCTACAAGCATCATGTGCCGGCCACAGTGGATCATATCATCCAACGCGGCGAGTTCTTGACTGCCTATACGCCGTATCAGCCGGAAATCGCTCAAGGCACGTTGCAAGTGCTGTTCGAGTTCCAGACGCAGGTGGCGCGGCTGCTCGGCATGGATGTGGCGAATGCCAGCATGTACGATGGATCGACGGCGATGACCGAGGCGGTGTTCATGGCGCGGCGGGTGACGCGGCGCGCCAAGGCGCTGGTCTCGGCTGGTGTGCATCCGCATTATATCAATGTGTTGAAGACGTTGACGCAGTTTACCGATGATAGGGTTGAAGCCCGGACGCCGGTTCTGACGGTCGGCAAGCCGGGTGATGACCTGAAGGCATTGATTGCCGACATCGACAGTGAAACTTCCTGTGTAGTGGTGCAGAACCCCAATATTTTCGGGCATATCGCCGACCTGACGCCGCTGGCGGACGCTTGCCACGCGGCGGGCGCGCTGCTGATCGTCGTTGTCACCGAAGTGGTGTCGCTTGGGGCGATGAAGTCCCCCGGCGAGATGGGCGCCGATATCGTTGTTGGCGAGGGCCAGTCGATTGGCAATGGGCTAAACTTTGGCGGCCCATACCTCGGGCTGTTCGCGGTGCGTGACAAGCATGTGCGCCAGATGCCGGGGCGGTTGTGCGGCGAGACGGTCGATGCCGATGGCAAGCGCGGTTTCGTGTTGACGCTGTCGACACGAGAGCAGCATATCCGGCGCGAGAAGGCGACGAGCAATATCTGCACCAATTCCGGGCTTTGTGCGCTGGCGTTCAGTGTTCACATGACTTTGCTTGGCGAAAAGGGGCTACGGCACCTCGCCAGCCTCAATCATGCGCGGGCGGTGCAGCTTGCCGAGCGATTGGGGCGGATTCCGGGGGTCGAGTTGGTGACGACGACGTTCTTCAACGAGTTTGCGCTCAAGCTGCCGGTCGAATCGCGGCCGGTGATTCGTAAGCTGGCGGAGCGTAAGGTTCTCGGCGGGATTTCGCTGGGGCGGCTGTATCCGGAGGTGGAAGCGCTGTCGCACGGCATGATCGTCGCGGTCACCGAGACCGCGACCGATGCGGATTTCGATGCGTTTGAAGATGCGCTTGATGAGGTGCTGGCATGATGAATTCACAGGGTCGTCTGACGCGGATTGCCGCCACCGGCGCGGCGGTGGAAACCTGGACCGGCAACAAGGCACTGATGCTCGAGGAGCCGTTGCTGTTCGAGCGCGGCGCGGTCGATCGCTGCGGCGTCGATCTCGACCCGATCCCGGTCGTGCAGGACCGCTTGGGCGGGCTGGCGCGGACGGCGCCGATCGATTTGGCCGGGCTGTCGGAGCCGGAGACGGTGCGCCATTACACGCGGTTGTCACGGCAGAACTATGCCATCGATCTGGGAATTTTTCCGCTTGGGTCCTGCACGATGAAGCACAACCCGCGGCTTAACGAAAAGATGGCGCGGTTGCCGGGGTTTGCCGATATCCACCCGTTGCAGCCGCAGCCGACGGTGCAGGGGGCGCTCGAGCTGATCGACACGTTGGCGACCTGGCTGAAAAAGCTCACCGGCATGCCCGAAGTGGCGATGAGCCCCAAGGCCGGCGCGCATGGCGAATTGTGCGGTATGCTGGCCATTCGCGCGGCGCTGGAGGCGCGCGGCGACGCGCGGCAGGTGGTGCTGGTGCCCGAAAGCGCGCACGGCACCAACCCGGCGACGGCAGCGTTCTGTGGCTATGCGGTGGAGAATATTCCGGCGAACGCGCGTGGGCGGGTCGACGTCGAGGCGTTGCTGGCGCGGCTTGGCCCGGACGTGGCGGCGGTGATGATCACCAACCCCAACACCTGCGGGCTGTTCGAGCCGGACATGATCCAGATTTGCGCGGCGGTGCACGCGGCGGGGGGGTTCGTTTATTGCGACGGCGCCAATTTCAACGCCATCGTCGGCCGGGTACGGCCGGGCGACCTTGGCGTCGATGCGATGCATATAAACCTCCACAAGACCTTTTCAACGCCGCATGGTGGTGGCGGACCGGGGTCAGGCCCGGTGGTGTTTTCGGCCGCGCTGGCGCCGTTCGCGCCGCTACCGTTTGTGCGGAAAGTCCGCGATGGATTTGAACTGGTGGAAGAAATGCAGGCACGCGTCAGCACCGACCATGACCATAGTTTTGGCCGCAT
>JAYUUE010000240.1:0-10977 GCA_043754785.1 Polymorphobacter sp.
CCCAGCGACGGAAACGGGCGCGCGCCCGGCGCCCCGGCAGGCGAGTCATCGGGCGATCAACGGTTATGGCGCGCTCCAATCATGCACACCAAATCCTACGGCAACTGCGTGGCAAAAGAAACACACTGCGTTGCGACAATGCGACAGGCGGTGCGCTGGCATATTTGAACGGAGCACGCTTCCGGCGCACGCCGCAATCAATCCATCCGACGCGCCGATTGCGCTTCGAGGCCAAGGTCGTTCAGCTTGCGGCGCAGCGTGTTGCGGTTCATCCCCAGCAGCTTTGCCGCCTTCAACTGGTTGCCCCCCGTCGCATCGAGACAGGCGGCAATTAACGGCCGTTCGACTTCGGCGAGCAGCCGGTCGTACACTCCGTCAGGCGGCAAACCGCCGGCAAAGCCTTGGAAGTAGCTGGCAATATGCCCGGCTGCCGCTTCAGCCAAAGTCCCCATTGCCACCGGCGTCACCGCCGCCACACTGCGCTGCCCCAACCCGGTTTGCACGGCGGCGCCGGTAATGATGTCACCGCGTTCCAGCACGGCAAGGCGTCGCATCAGATTTTCCAGCTCACGAACATTGCCCGGCCAGCGGTGCGCTTGCAAAGCGTTGACCGCGCCGGCATCAAGCCCCTTGCGCGGCAACCCCTCGCCAGCGGCAGCATCGAGAAAATGCCGCGCCAGCGCGGGAATGTCGCCGATTCGCGCTCGCAGCGGCGGCAACGACAGCGGCACGACATTCAGCCGGTAATAAAGATCCTCGCGGAACCGACCCGCTTCGATCAGCGTCTCGAGGTCCTGGTTGGTCGCGGACACGATCCGCACATCGGCACGCTGGCTGCGCGTGCCGCCGACGGTGGTGAATTCGCCGGTTTGCAGCACGCGCAGCAGGCGGGTCTGGGCGTCGATTGGCATGTCGCCGATTTCATCGAGGAACAAGGTGCCGCCTTGCGCCTGTTCGAACTTGCCCGATGCCCGCGCCGCCGCCCCGGTAAAGGCGCCGCGTTCATGGCCGAACAGCTCGCTTTCGATCAGTTCACGCGGGATCGCCGCCATGTTAAGCGCGATGAACGGCCGCGCCGCGCGCCCGCCCATGTCGTGGATTGCCCGCGCCACCAGCTCCTTGCCGGTCCCGCTTTCCCCCAGAATCATCACCGTCAAGTCGTTGGGGACCACCCGCGCGACGATGCGATAGACCTCCTGCATGGCCGGCGACCGGCCGATCAATGCCGTGTCGTCACTGCCGAAATCGACGATATCCGCTTCGCCGCGCCCTTCAAGCGCTGAGGCAACTGAACGGGTCAGTTCATTCAAATCAAAAGGTTTCGGCAGATAGTCAAATGCCCCATTTTCCGTCGCTCGCACCGCCGTCGACAGTGTATTCTGCGCGCTCATCACGATGATCCGCAGCCCCGGCCGGAGCGCCAACAACGAAGGGATTGTCTCAAGTCCATTGCCGTCGGGCAAAATGACGTCGGTGACGACGACATCGCCGATACCTTCCGCGACCAGCTTCACCAGCCCCGCCGCCGTCTCCGTCAGCCGCACCTGATAACCGGCGCGGATCAACGCCTGGCGCACGACGGTACGGATCGCCGCATCGTCATCGGCAACAACGATCGTTGCCGTCATGCGCCTGCAACCGGCAGCAAGACGCGAAATATCGTGCGTTCGGGATCGCCGGCGCGCTCATACTCCACAACCCCGCCGTGGCCGGCGACGATCTTGGCAACGAGCGCCAGCCCGAGCCCGGAGCCGCCGCGTTTCGATGTCACGAACGGCTCGAACACATGGTCGACAAGGTCGGCATCAATCCCCGGGCCATTGTCGATGACGCGGACTTCTATCGGCAATGAGACCGGAGCACCTCCGCCATCGGGCCGGACCTTCAACCCGGCCCGAAACGCTGTCGTTATGATGACTTCACCACCACTATCAACGGCTTCTACGGCGTTCTTCAACAGATTCAGAAACACCTGCACCAATGAATCCCGTGATGCAGCAACCAGCGGCAGCGACGGGTCGTAACGCTCGCGAATGGTGATCCCGGCACCAAACCCCTGCAATGCCAGCTTGCGCACATGCCCCAACACCTCATGGATATTTTCCGGCCGCAGATGTTGCGGCCGCGTATCTGTAAAGCTTTCCATGCGGTCGACGAGTTTTGCCACCCGGTCGACCTCGGCCACGATCAGATCGGTCAGTTCCCGCGCCTCGGCATCGGCGCCGGTGGCGAGCAGCTGCGCCGCGCCGCGGATGCCCGACAGCGGGTTCTTGATTTCATGCGCCAACATCGCCGCGACGCCCACGGCCGACCGTGCCGCGCCCTGCTGCTGGACCTGACGATCGACCAGCGTTGCCACCGATCGCGTCTGGAATGCCACTGTCAGCCACTCCGGCAAATCGCCGACCGGCGCTACCAGCACATCGGCGCGTGCCGTGCGGCCGGCCGGGAACACCAGCGCCAGGTCATACGCAGCACAGCCGCCGCCATCGCTGCGCGCCCGTCGCACCAACGCCTCGACTGCGCTGTGGTGCCCGAACGCCGCCGACCAGCCGCGCTCCGCCAGTGCCTGCTGGCTGGCGTTGAGGAAGGTTTCCGCCGCAATATTGGCCATCGACAGCCGACCATCGGGGGCGACCAGCACCGCCGGCACTGCCAGCCCTGCCAGCAATTCGGTCGGCCCGGCCATCAGGCAGCGAGTGCCGGTGCCAGCGCCGCTGCTTCCATTTGGCCTTCGTAAAAGCGGTCGATCATTGCCGCCACTTCAACCGGATCGGCCAACTGATTGACTGCATTGCGGAACATGCCGGAATCATGCAGCCCCTTGGTGTACCAGCCGAGATGCTTCCGCGCCAGATTGACGCCAATCACCGGGCCATACAGATCGAGAATCATCGCATAATGCTCACGCACCAGCGCGTGCTGCTGCGCCAGCGTCGGGTCCGCCGGCACCACCCGCCCGGTCAATGCCGCCATCACCTGCGCAATCAGCCACGGCCGCCCATAGGCACCGCGCCCGATCATCACGCCATCGGCGCCGGACTGCGCCAGCGCCGCCTCGGCATCGGCAATCGAACAAATATCACCATTTGCAATAACAGGTATTTTTACCGCGTCCTTGACACTTCGGATGAAGCCCCAGTCCGCCGTGCCTGCATAAAGCTGGCACCGCGTCCGGCCGTGGACGGTGATCAGCTGGATACCCAAATCGGCTGCCACCCGCGCCAGCTCTGGCGCATTGAGGCTGGCATGGTCCCACCCCATCCGCATCTTCAGCGTCACCGGCACCTTTACCGCTTTGACCGTCGCCTCGATGATGCGCCGCGCCAGCTCGGGCTCGCGCATCAATGCCGAGCCGGCGTGGCCGTTGACGACTTTTTTGACCGGGCAGCCCATGTTGATATCGATGATTGCCGCGCCGAGCCCTTCATTGAGCTTGGCCGCCTCTGCCATTCGCGCCGGCTCGCACCCTGCCAGCTGCATCGACACCGGCGCCTCGCTGGGGTCCCACGCCGCCTTTTGCACCGATTGCCGGGTTTCTCGGATCATTGCCTCGCTGGCGATCATTTCGGTCACGGTCAACCCGGCGCCGAACCGCTTGACCAGCGTACGAAACGGCCGATCGGTGACGCCGGTCATCGGCGCCAGGATCACCGGCGTATCGAGCACCAGCGGCCCGATGGGGATGGGAGGAATGCGGTTCACGAAACTGCCTAAAAAACAGGCACGCCTCCTATCGGCTTTCCCCCTGTTCGGCAAGGCAGCGGCACGATAGGGAGGACCGGTGACCATCACCGCCCTCATCGTTGCCGCCGGACGGGGTCTGCGCGCCGGCGGCGAACTGCCCAAGCAATATCAGTCCATCAGCGGCGCAGCATTGCTCCGCCACGCCGTGCTGCGACTGTTGGCCTGCCCCCGCATCGGGGGCATTCGCGTTGTGATCAACCCCGATGATCGCGCCTTGTACAACGCCGCCGTCGCCAACCTTGACCTTGGACCGCCCATCGCCGGCGGCGCAACCCGGCAAGAATCGGCGCTTGCCGGCCTCGAAGCCCTCACCGCCGACCCGCCTGCCATCGTGATGGTGCACGATGCCGCCCGTGCATTCGTGCCCGACAGCGTGCTCGATGCGCTGCTCGCCGCCCTCCAGGACCCCGCCAACGATGGCGCCGTCCCCGCCCTGCCCGTCACCGACAGCCTGCGCCGCGGCTCGGCGCACTATGACGCCGCCATTGGTCGCGAAGACCTGTGGCGCGTCCAGACTCCCCAGGTCTTTCGCTATCCCGCCCTGCTCGCCGCGCATCGTGCAGCCCCGCCAGGCGCCACCGATGAACTCGCCATCGCCATGGCCGCCGGGCTGCGCATCGCCATCACCGCAGGCGATGAACGCGCTTTCAAGGTGACGGAGCCCGCAGATTTTGCCAAGGCAGCGGCAATGATCGCGCCAAGCCTCAGCAGCCGTGCCGCCAGCGGCTTCGACGTCCACCGCTTCGGCCCTGGCGACCATGTCTGGCTCTGCGGCGTGCAAATCCCCCACAGCCACGGCCTCATCGGCCACAGCGACGCCGACGCCGGCCTGCACGCCCTTACCGACGCGCTGCTCGGCACCATCAGCGCCGGCGATATCGGCGACCATTTCCCGCCGAATGATCCGCAGTGGAAAGGCGCTGCCTCCGATCGCTTCCTCGCCCACGCCGCAGCGCTTGTCCGCGCCGCCGGCGGCACCATCGATCACGTCGATGTCACGCTTATCTGCGAGCGCCCCAAAATCGGCCCGCATCGCACGGCCATGCGCCAGCGCATTGCCGAAATCCTGGAAATCGCGGTGGCTCGCGTCAGTGTGAAGGCCACCACGACCGAACTGCTCGGCTTCACCGGACGCAGCGAAGGCTTGGCGGCACAGGCCATGGCCAGCGTGCGACTTCCGGAGCACGCCAGCGAAAATGACGTGCGACTTCCGGAGTAGCGCGCTATGGACCCTGATCTCATCGCCGCCGCCGGCCGCGTGCTCGATGCCAACCGCGGGCTTGGCCGAATGGTTGCCGTCGCTGAAAGCTGCACAGGCGGGCTGGTGTCCGCCGCCCTTACCGAAATCGCCGGCAGCTCCGAGGTGTTCGAACGCGGCTATGTCACCTATTCAAACGAAGCCAAGCACGAAGCCATCGGCGTCAGCGAGGACGTTTTGGTCACTTTTGGCGCCGTCTCGATCGCCGTCGCCTGGGCCATGGCCCAGGGCGCGTTGAAGCACAGCCACGCCGATATCGCCGTCGCCATCACCGGCATTGCCGGACCCGGCGGTGGCAGCGCGAAAAAGCCGGTCGGCACCGTGGTCTTCGCCCGTGCCGTGCGCGGTGCCGATCCAGAGATCGTCGTCGCCGATGTCCGCCACTTCGGCGACCTCGGCCGTGCCGAAATCCGCCGTCAGGCGGCGCTGGTGGCGCTCGAACTGTTGATGCCAGACGCTGGAGACGCCACTGGCAATGCAACCGGCGCGCCATAGACTGTCACAGCACGCGCCTCGAACGCCCCGACCATCCGCCTGAAGGCTTCCGAAAAGAACATCCCTGCCAGCCGTTCGAACATCCGGTTGTTGAACTCGAAATCGACGCTGAAATCCACGTCGCAACCCCCATTGGCGGCTGCCTTGAAAACCCAGTCGTTCTTCAGATATTTCAGCGGCCCCGAGATATAATCCACATGCACCCGCGCCGGCCGATCGAGCGTCACCTGGCTCGTAAAGCGCTCGCGCACCATCTTGAAGCCAACGACCATGTCGGCGGTGACGACATTGCCTTCGTGGCTGCGAATCCGCATTGCCTGTACCCAGGGCAAAAACTCG
Organism: Polymorphobacter sp.; assembly: GCA_043754785.1. Lineage (GTDB taxonomy): Bacteria > Pseudomonadota > Alphaproteobacteria > Sphingomonadales > Sphingomonadaceae > Sandarakinorhabdus. The sequence goes on from JAYUUE010000240.1 coordinate 5,840, forward strand.
TCATAGCGCCCGATGTCGGCCACGAGGTCGAACATCTGCGTCTGGCTCCACGCCAGATACCGGGATTCGGCATGCCGCGGCATATCGTCAGCCAGCTTTCATGGCGCGGCCGGCTTGGTCTGTCGCGCTTGCGCGGATGGCTTGGTCTGACGCGCCGGCGCGCTTGGCCTGCATTTCGGCAAAATCGGCACCGGCGTGATAGGATGATCGGGTCAACGGCGATGCCGCCACCTGCAAAAAACCCTTTGATCGCGCCACCGCCGCATAAGCGGCAAAGGTCGGCGGCGGCACGAACTCCAGCACCTTGGCATGGCGCGGCGTCGGTTGCAGGTATTGGCCGCAGGTCAGGAAATCCACCCCTGCCGAGCGCATGTCGTCGAACACCTGGTGCATTTCCAGCGGCGTTTCGCCCAGCCCGACCATCAACCCGGATTTGGTGAACACCTTGGAACTCAGCGACTTGACCTGATCGAGCAGCCGCAGCGAATGGTAATAGCGTGCCCCCGGCCGGATCGTCGGATACAGGCGCGGCACGGTTTCCAGATTATGGTTGTAAACATCGGGTCCGGCATCGACGATCATCTCGACGGCGCGTTTCGCCTTATTGCGGAAATCCGGGGTCAGAATCTCGATCGTGGTATTCGGCGCGTGGGTGCGCAGTTCATTGATCACCTTGACGAATTGCCCGGCACCGCCATCGGGCAAATCATCGCGATCGACCGAAGTGATGACGATATGCGCCAACCCCAGCGCGCCGGCGGCCTCGGCAACGTGCATCGGTTCCAGCATGTCGACCGGGCCGGGCATCCCGGTCTTGACGTTGCAAAAGGCGCAGGCGCGCGTGCATGTATCGCCCAAGATCATCACCGTTGCGTGCTTCTGGCTCCAGCATTCGCCGATGTTGGGGCACGCCGCTTCCTCGCAGACGGTATTCAGCTTCAACCGCCGCATCAGCGCCCGCGTTTCGGCAAAGCCCAGCGACGTCGGCGCCCGCACCCGCAACCAATCCGGTTTGCGGGCCCGCACCGGTTCCAACGACAGCATGGATGATTCGGCGGCAGACGGTTCGTTCATCCATCACAGATAGTCGCTGGCGGCCGGAATGCCAATCGAAGCAGCCTGCATCGCCACCATGTCGCAGCCGCATGGCGCATCTTCAACAGCCGCATGGCGCATCTCAAACAGCCGCACGGCGCCACTCTCCCAGTCGCCATCTGGTCATTCGGCGCCGGCGGCCCTAGAAAACCCCATGCCGCAATTTTCCGCCCTCCTCGATGGTTACCGCCGCTTCCGCACCGGCGGCTATGTCGAACAGCGCGAACGCTATGATGCGCTTGCGGACAAGGGCCAGTCGCCCAAGGTCATGGTCATCGCCTGTTCGGACAGCCGGGTCGATCCGACGCGCGTCTTCGATACCGAACCCGGCCAGATGTTCGTGCTGCGCAATGTCGCCAATCTGGTGCCGCCCTATGTCGACGACCATGGCCTGCACGGCGTTTCCGCCGCCGTCGAATATGCCGTTACGCAACTGCAGGTCCATCATATCGTCGTCCTCGGCCATGCGCGCTGCGGTGGCATCGCCGCGTCGTTCACCGGCCAGTTCGACGACGCCGCCAATGGCGATGGCGGTTTCATCGGCGCCTGGATGTCGATGATCGCGCCGGCGCGCGACCGTATCCGCGCGGCCGCCGCTTTGTCCCCTGATATCGACGCCCATTCAGCGCTCGAACTGGAAGCGATCCGCATCAGCATCGCCAATCTGCGAAGCTTTCCGTTCGTTGCCGCCGCCGAAGCCGAGGGCCGCCTGCAACTTCAGGGCGCGCTGTTCGATATCGCCGACGGCATCCTGCGCGTTCTGGACAAGGACAGCGGCCGCTTCGTTGCCGTCGGCATCGATTGGGGCGCCTAGACTCTGCGCCTTTGCGTGCAGTTCCCATCGCTCAGCCTGAGCGAGATTGGATGTTTCAATTAAGGTGCAGTGAGGTCTGCCAAACAAGGAATGTGCCTGGTGCGAACAGGGGGCCTTACCGGGCACATCCAATACACTTCCGTCAACAGCAAGGGCAGTCGCTGACGAATCGCCGAAAACGCATAGGGCAGGCTACCGCCGCCTTGCCGCCACTCAAGGCCCGCTTCGACAAATATTTCGAGTCCGACATATTTGTCGCACTCGCTACTCCGCGGCGGGGTCAAGGCTCATTTTGGCGGGTCGCTGAATAGCCAGCCGCCGCCATTCGGTGCGCCGGCGCGCTGTTCCACCCAACGCTTGTGCTTTTGCGCCCCGCAGCCGAATTCCCCGCCGCGCCCGATGCGCCGCAACTGCCAATGCCGCCGGAATCATGGTCGAACAGCGCATTGCGTTCGCGCGATACACTGACAGTGTTCGGGTCGCCGCGATCGCGCGCCACCGGCACCGGCAGGCGGTAACGCGATTTCGGCGGGTCAGCGTCGGCGCAGACCACGATCTCCCCCGGCACCGCCTTCGGGCACAGCGCGCTCAGCGATGGCGGGATCTGCCCGAAGGCCGGCCCTGCCATCAACAGGCTACATATGCAGCGTGCGGCCGTACGCATCCAATACGCTCTCGTGCATCATCTCCGAAAGCGTCGGGTGCGCGAACACCGTCTCCATAAGCTCGGCCTCGGTGGTCTCGAGCTGGCGCGCGATGACATAGCCCTGGATCAATTCGGTGACTTCGGCGCCGACCATGTGCGCACCGAGCAATTCGCCGCTCGCCGCATCGAACACCGTCTTGATGAAGCCTTCGGCCTCTCCCAGTGCAATCGCCTTGCCATTGCCGATGAACGGGAATTTGCCAACCTTGACATCAAACCCCGCCGCCTTGGCCTTGGCTTCGGTCATGCCCACACTCGCCACCTGTGGCCTCGAATAGGTGCACCCCGGAATGGCGGCCTTGTCCATCGGGTGGACGTGCAGCCCGGCGATGGTTTCGACAGCGATAATCCCCTCATGGCTGGCCTTGTGCGCCAGCCACGGCGCCCCCGCCACGTCGCCGATCGCCCAGACGCCCGGGACATTGGTCCGCCCAAAGCCATCATTCACGATATGGCCGCGGTCGGTGGCGATGCCCAGCGCCTCCAGTCCGATATTCTCGGTATTCGGCACGATACCGATGGCGACGATGACGTGCGAAAAGGTCTCGGTGACCGCCGTGCCGTCCGCCGTGGTGATCGTCGCCGTCACCTCGTTGCCGCCCGGCGTCACATCGCTGACCTTGGTGGCGGTCAAAATCCGCATCTTCTGCTTGGCCAGCGTCTTCAGCATGAAGGCCGAAGTCTCCTCATCCTCCACCGGCAACACCCGGTCGAGCATTTCCACGACAGTCACTTCAGCGCCCATGTCGTTATAGAAGCTGGCAAACTCGATACCGATCGCGCCCGAGCCAATCACCAGCAGCTTCGTCGGCATCTCCGGCGGCACCATGGCGTGACGATACGTCCAGATGCGCACCCCATCCGCCGCAACCCCCGGCAGATCCCGCGCCCGCGCGCCCGTCGCCACGATGATATTCGGCGCCGTCAGCACCCGGCTCTGGTCACCGGTCGTCACGGTGAGTTCGCTCGCCGAGGTCAAAGTCCCGACGCCTTCAACCACCGTCACCTTGTTCTTCTTCATCAACCCCTTGACGCCGGCATTGAGCTGCCCCGCCACCTTGCGCGACCGTTCGGTGATCTTGGCAAGATCAAACCCAACGCCCGTCGCGCTCAACCCATAGGAAGCGGCGTTCTGCATGTAATGATAGATTTCCGAGGTTCGCAGCAGCGCCTTGGTCGGAATACACCCCCAGTTGAGACAAATCCCGCCCAGCCGCTCACGCTCGATGATGGCGACTTTCATCCCAAGCTGCGACGCACGGATGGCAGCGACATAGCCGCCGGGGCCCGAGCCAAGGATGACGAGGTCAAAGGATTCAGACATGGTAGCCGCTTTCTTCCCTCTCCGCTCGCGGGAGAGGGCGAGAGACGCCGGAGGCGGCCCGGGGAGAGGGGGAAATCAGCGCCGCATAAATGACATTCGCCACATCATCTGGCCGTTGCAGAATATCGCCATTCCAGAATCGCAGCACTCGAAATCCCTGGCCTTCCAGCCATGCCGTTCGGCGAGCATCGGCATCGCTGTCGATATGCTGCGACCCATCGGCTTCAATAATCAGTCGCGCCGAATAGCAGACGAAATCGGCAATAAACGGCCCGATAGGTTGCTGGCGCCGGACCTTAAAAGCTTCGAGGCGCTTGGCGCGCAGGATTCGCCACAATGTGCTTTCGGCTTCAGTCATCGAACTGCGCATCGTTTTTGCGTGGGTTAGCAGAACCCCTCTCCCCGCTCGCGGCAAGAGCCGCGAGTCGCCCTCTCCCGCAAGGGGAGAGAGACACGCTTCCCTCGCCCCTTGCGGGCGAGAGACGGCGCAGCCGGCCTGGGGTGAGGTGTCCCCCCTCAAGCCACCAGCCCCAACGGTGCCTCGATCAACGCCTTGAACGCCCCCATCAATTCCGCACCATCGGCGCCATCGATGGCGCGGTGGTCAAAGCTGCCCGTCACCGTCATCACCGTCGCAATCGCCAGCGCATCGCCCACCACGACCGCCCGTTTCTCTCCAGTCCCGACAGCCAAAATCATCGCCTGCGGCGGATTGATCACCGCGTCGAAGTTTTTGATGCCGAACATCCCCAAATTGCTCACCGAGGCCGTGCCGCCCTGATACTCATGCGGCTGCAACTTGCCCTCGCGCGCCTTTTCGGCGAGCGCCTTCATCTCGGTCGCAATCACCGACAAGGGCTTTAAATCCGCCCCGACGATGATCGGCGTGATCAGCCCCGAAGGCGCCGCCACCGCCACCGAAATATCGGCGCGGCTGTAACTGATCAGATTATCCCCCGCGAACGACACATTGCACTTCGGCACCTGCCGCAACGCCAGCGCCAGCGCCTTGATGACCATGTCGTTGACCGACAGCTTGATCTTGCGCGGCTCCAGCGCCGTGTTGAGCTCGCCGCGCAGCTTGAGCAGCGCATCGAGCTGCACATCGACACTCAGGTAGATATGCGGAATCGTCGCCTTGGCTTCGGTCAAGCGCTTGGCGATGATCTTGCGGACAGCGCCCAGCTTGGACACTTCGT
>JAYUUE010000241.1:0-3620 GCA_043754785.1 Polymorphobacter sp.
CTTCAAGCAATCGATCACCGGCCTCGCCATCGGTTCGCCGGTCGCCTTCAACGGCGTGCCGGTCGGCAAGATCGAACAGATCAAGCTGTTGCCCGATACCCCGCAGTTCGTCCGGGTCCGCATCAGCATTGCCGAAGACGTGCCGGTATTGAAGGGCACCACCGCCGCCGTGGAGGGCGTCGGTTTCACCGGCGTCAGCCAGATCGCGTTGTCGGGCGCCATGCAGGGCGCCGATCCGATTACCGCGCCGGGGCCCTATGGCGTCCCCGTCATCCCGCCGCGGGTGGGCGGCTTTGGCGCATTGCTCGCCAGCGCCCCCGAACTGCTCAACAACGTCTCCAAACTGACCGATCGACTGGGGGAGCTGCTCGATCCACAAAACCGCAAGTCGATCGCCAACATCCTCAAGAGTGCCGATACAGCGACTGCGGCCATCGCCGGCCGCGCGCCCGAAATCGCCGACACCATCGTCGAGGCGCGCGCCACACTCAAAACCGCAACAGCGACGCTCATGCGCATCGAAACCCTCGCCGGCAGCACCCAGTCGATGATCGACGAGGATGGCAAGCCCGCCGTCGCCGACCTGCGCCGCGCCATCAAGGCCGCGGAAAGCAGTTTGGCGCGCATCGATGCCCTCACCGCTTCGGCGCAACCGGGAATCGAGACGTTGACCACCGAAACGCTCCCCGAAGCCAACCGGCTGGTGCGTGACCTGCGTGACATCACCAGCAGCCTCGGCGCTGTGGCCGCCAAGCTTGACGAAGATCCAGCCGGCGCACTCATCGGCGGGCGTAATTTGCCGGACTATGCGCCGGTAAAGGACAAGAAATGAAGGCACATATCCTGCTGCTCGCCATCCTCGTTGCAGGTTGTGGTCCGCTGGTGCAGATCGGCGGCAATTCCCCCCCGGCGGCGTCGCTGCTGACATTGTCGGCAACCACGCCGCCGGCGCCCTATGCCGGGCCAATGCAGGCCAACGCGACTGTCAGCGTTGAAATACCCACCGTGCCGCTCACCCTGCAAACCCTGCGCCTACCGGTCACCACCACTGCTGTTGAAACCACCTACCTTGTCGGCGCTGCCTGGGCCGAACAGCCCAACCGACAGTTCCAGCGCCTGCTCGCCGACACACTCAGCGCCAAGGGTGTCGCAGTCATCGATGCCCGCCAGGCCCGCACCCCATCGGCGCGCAGCCTCACCGGCACCCTCGGGGCTTTCGGCCTGGATGTAAGCGACCCTGCCAATCCGGTGGCGCGCGTGCGCTACGACGCCCAGGTCAGTGGCAATCGCACCGCGCCAACGGTGATGCTGCGGCGTTTCGATGCGGCGGAACCCGTGGCCGAACAAACCCCCGTCGCCGTCGCTACCGCGCTCAACCGCGCCGCCAACCGCGTCGCGCTCGATGTCGCTGGCTGGATTGGCAGTTGATTTTCAATCCCTCCCCTTTGAGGGGAGAGGCGAGAGACGCGCGGTTGCATGGCCCGGGTGAGGGAGTCCGGGTGTCGGAACATCGATGATAATATCCAAGGGGAGTCCCAAACCATGCCTTATGTCCGTCCCGATACGGCGACCCTGCTCGCCATGCTCGCTGCCCAGACGGGGCCGAAGATGGAGGAAAGTGACGCGCCGACCGCCCGCGCCATGATGGCGATGATGGGTCAACTGGTCGAAGCCCCCCGCCCCGACATCGCCGAGATCAAGGATCTCAGCGTGCCCGGCCCGGCCGGGCCAATCCCGGTGCGGCTGTACCGCAACACGCTTGCGACAGAAGCTGCGCCGGTGCTGGTGTTCTACCACGGCGGCGGCTGGGTCATCGGCAATATCGAAGTCTATGACTCGCTGTGCGCCGAAATCAGCCGCATCCTCAACATGACGGTCGTGTCGGTCGAATATCGCCTCGCCCCCGAACATGTCTTCCCTGCCGCCACTGAGGACTGCCTCGCTGCCACCGCCTGGGTCGCCAGCAGCCCCGCCGAAATCGGGCACCCCGTCACAGGCATCGTTCCCGCCGGGGACAGCGCTGGCGGCAACCTCGCAGCCGTCGTCTCGCTGAACCAGCACGGCAAGCTGCCGGTGCCGATCCTGGCGCAATGGCTGATCTATCCTGGCGTCGACATGACCGCCGCCACCGGATCGATGGTCGAATTCGCCGATGGCTACCTGCTTACCCGTGGCGGCATGGAATGGTTCATGGCGCATTATCTTGGTGAACAGGACCCCACACACCCTTGGGCCTCACCGCTGCTCGTCGACAGTCTCGCCGGCCAGCCGCCGACGCTGGTTTACACATGCAGCCTTGACCCGCTGCGCGACCAGGGCCGCGCCTATGCAGCCAAACTCGTTGCGGCCGGCGTGCGCACGGTGTTCCGCGAGGCCGAAGGCCAGATCCACGGCAGTGTCACCCTGCGCGGCGCCATTCCCAGCGCGCAGGACGACCTCCACAAGAACCTGCGCGCCCTCAAACTGCTGATCGACGAGGCGGCGTGAATACCACCCCGCCGCGTAGCGGCCAAAACACAACATTGCCGCGCCAGCACCCCTCGGGGCTGCCCTACCGCCCCTGCGTCGGCATCATGCTGTTCAACGCCGAGGGACAAGTGTTCGTTGGCCAGCGCCTCGATTCCAAGCTGGAGGCGTGGCAGATGCCACAGGGCGGCATCGATGATGGCGAGGACCCGCGCGACACCGCGCTGCGTGAGCTCGAAGAAGAAACCGGTGTGCCGGCACATCTGGTCGAAATCACCGCCGAAACGCCCGAATGGCACTATTACGACCTGCCCCCCGACATGGTCGGCACAATCTGGAAAGGCAAATACGCAGGCCAGCGCCAGAAATGGTTTGCGATGAATTTCCTCGGCACCGACGCCGACGTGGCGATCGCCACCGCCCACCCCGAATTCAAGGCCTGGCGCTGGGCACCCGTCGATACGCTGGTCGCCATGGCGGTGCCGTTCAAGCGCGAGCTATATGCCGAGGTGATCGAAATACTGAAAGAATTAGGCTGAAAATGTCGGAGGCAATTGAGCCGTCAGATCATCGTGCACAGCGCAGGCATTTTTCGCTATTTTTTCGTGCGTTAAACCCCGCACGAAAAAACGCCGCAATCTATATTTTGAGAGATTTAAACATCGCAGTTGGGGGCACCCGTGAAGTTGGCGAGATTGCACGAAATTACAGCAACTCACTTGCGGATGACAATCCTGATAAGGATTTGGCAATTGGCCATATTGCTCGCTTGCTCGATTCAAGCGGCAAAAATCGGAGGTAATTGCTCAGCCACCTGTTTTCCAAGGCCAACGTCCGGTGATCATCTGAGCAGGCGTTGTCGCGTGGTTCAAACCGGCAGGGGTATTGGCGCGCCAGCGAGGGTAAGTCGGATGGCGTCGATGGCGCGGACGAATCGTCGGCGGCCTGTTTCGACGGCGGTGCGCACATCGGCGTAGAGTTCGGCGGCCCATTCGGCGCGGAAGCCGTTGGTCACTTTGCGATATACGGTGCACGGTCGCACCGCGCGCTCTGACCCGTTGTTGGTCGGGCTGATTTCGCGGTTGGTGACAAAGACGAACAGGTGTGCGCGGATCTTCTTGAACATCTTGTGCAATGCGGCACCAGCATCTGTG
>JAYUUE010000242.1:0-3617 GCA_043754785.1 Polymorphobacter sp.
TCATCATGGCTCGGGTGGTTTTGCAGGGTCCGGCTGCGCGTTGCGCAGCAGGCTGCGCGCATCACTGAACGACGCGGCGGTCCCCAGCAGCGCCCGAAATGGCGCGCGAACGGTAATGCCGAACTTGAACGGCAGACCATTGGAACGCAGCGGCAGGGCGCCGCCAAGATTGACCGGCGCCAGATTGGTACCCGTAAAACCGATCGCGGTGACAAGTTCGCCGTCAAGATCGCCATCGAGCGCCAACGTCAACGAATGATAGCGCATGCTTCGCAAGGCATCGAACGCCAGGCGGGCCGCCGCTCCCATGCTCTCCTGGCCAACATCGCCGACATATTGGATCATGCCGCCTTCGGGCCGCGCCGTCAGCAGGCCGCCTTCGATACGCCCGCTGGTGCCGGCGAAAACGAGCGGCAGCACACCATCGAACCGGCCGGTGGCATTGAGGTTCTTGAGGTCGAAACGCTGCAGGAACTGCCCGGCATCCAGGCCATCGACGATGAGGACATAGCGCCGCCGGATTTCTCCAGCGCGGACGATCACCGGCTGCACAGTCAACGTGCCGCCGGCAAAAGGCCAGTGCATATCCTCGACCGAAATCGCGCCGGCGCCTATGATCTGAAAGCTGGCGACGCCGTTTTCGACCAGCACGCCGGGATTGATCGACGCGATGTTCAGCAGCTGGGACGGCAGCGTGTGGAATTTCGGCAGGTCGTCGAAATGCAGCGTGCCTTCGATGCCGGTCACCGGCCCCAACGCTGCCGTTGCCAGTGACAAGGCTTCGAATTGCATCGTGCCGGTGCCGTGCAAGCCGTCCGGGTCGAGCGTCAGGTCGGCGTGCGATGTTACCTTGCCATCGACATTAGCAACGAAGCCACGCGCCAGTTCGCTGATCTGCAGCGGCTGCAATTTCTTGGAAAACGACAGAGTTGAATTGAGCTGTGCCGATCCTGTTCCAGGTCCGGTCAAATAGGTTCCACGAATGGTGGCAATTGGCGTTTTGCCCTCGACGAGCATTATCGTGGCCCGGCCCGAGATACGGCCTTCGATCATGCGGACGTCGGCATCGGCCAATTGCAGGGGTGCGAACCGCTGCTTTACCGCGGGGTCGGTCAATTGCGCGCTCAATCCGGTAAACGTCAGTCCGCCCGCGGCAAGTTGCCATTGCGCCGCGCCGCGCCGGATGCGGACGGCGGGCGAATCCACGGCGGCGGCTGATATATGCCCGGATCCCGTCCATCCCGTCGGCTGCCTGCTGACCATGCCGGCGACCACCGCGGCGCCGGCCATTTCGTTTGACCGTAATTTCAGAATCAGGCCGGGGCTGCGCACGACCGGCCTATCAAGACTGCCGCCGAGCGAGATCCGCGAAGGCTGGCTATCGATGGCAAAGGCCCGTCCCGATGCCTGCCCTTGCAATCCGACCGCGCCGACAATGAAATCCCCGGCAATTGCCTTGCCCGACAGGCCCGGTGCCGACGCGCCGGCGGCGGGACACAGCCGGGCAGCAAAGTGCTCGATCATCAGGGACGCGGTGCGCACCGACGTTGCCGCGACATCAGCACAGCCCGGGCCGTACGTCATATGGTCGCCGTCGAGGCTGGTGCGCATTGCGAGCCGCAGGTCCAGCCCATCGACCTGCGCACCGCCAAAACGCGTCGAAACGATTGCCCGGCCCGACACATCGGCAAAGCCATTGGCAAGGTCGACATTGATGCCCGGCACCTCAATCGCCAACTCTCCTGAGCGCCACGGCGGTACGATCACGGCGGCGGTACCCGTCCAGCCATCCCTGTCCAGAACCAAACTCGAAAGTTCGATATGGGCCGACGGCAATCCACCGCCGGCAACCGCGATCTGGCCGTTGATCGTCGCCTCGTCCGAGGACCAGCGCCCGCCCGGGGTGCCAACGAAGCGCAGCAGCGATCCGCCAGCGCCGCGTATGTCGGCACTGGATACCGTGATTTGTGGACGCTTGCCCAATGCCGCCGTGAACTGCGCATCTACGTCAACCGAGCGCGTCGCCGCGCCAAATCGCCTGGCCAGCCCCGAAACCAGCTCCGGCATGCCCGCCACCGACAACGCCGTCTGCGCCGTGCCAGAAACAAGACCTCCGGCGCGGACGGTGCCAGCAATGTTGACGCCGCGCGCTTGCCGCCAGTCAAAGCGGCCATCACCGGCAATGGTGTCGGCCGATTCCCTCGCAGCCACCGGCTTGACGAGTGACACACGCCAATTGCCGTGGAATTGCTTGGGCGTGCCGGTACCGACCAAACTCAAGAGAGACGGGCCGGCAAACCGCAAAGGCCCCATTTGTCCGGCAGTCGCCTGTGCGACCACATTGCCCGAAACCGAAGCCATCGTAATTGGCGCCGCCAGGTGAAACGTCCATTGCAGTTTTGGCACCTTGGCCGCAGCGCATTCGACCCTGTCGGCCGGGCCGGAGCCCGAGACGGCGAAATCGCGCGACGCCGTCGTCACGACGATTTGTGCCGCGCCGGCCTGGCCGCTACATGTTGCTGATCGCAGCGCGGCAGGCGCCGTTCGAACCACGGCGCGAAAATCCCTGTCGAGCCGGCCCATCGCTTCGACCTTGGCCAGCATAGGGCCGAACGGCGTGACGATGGACACGCTCCCATCGGTGATGACAGTCGAGATTGCCGGAAACCGAACCGTTTTCGTCGTGGGAATCAGGCGATCAAGACTGCCAAAGCTGATGCCGGTGGTGAGAAGGCGAGCCCGCAAAACCGGCCCCTCAAGCCGCACCGCTGTGACCTGGGGCCCAAGACCAAACCAGCCAAGATCAACACTGATCCGCCGCGCGACAAGATCGCGATTGCCCACCGGCCCCACCGCCACATTTTCGAAGACCAGATGGCGGCTGTCCGCCTCGGCAACTCGATATGCGGCATCCACGCTTTTGTCGGTAAGGTACGCGCGGATCGCGGCTTCTGTCAGCGGCCGGCGGGTCAACCAGGGCACAAGAACGCCCGCAGCAACGACGACAACCCCAATCCCCAGCCAATGCCGGGGACGCGTTAATGTTAAGATCTTTCCGATTGCAATGTCTTTCAATTCCGGAACCCACAAGCGCGTCGCTTGCGGCGCTTCACCTTCCAATACCACTGACAAGCGTGCGTGAGCAAAGCAGGGGCGTTAGAACGCTTTTAGTCAGACGGATGGGCGCATCTAAAACCCTGTGGTCTCAGAGAAATGCAGCGACATAACCGACCAATATTGCGCTAAATATGCCGGTGCGCGGGTTTCCCTCGCTGCGCTGGGCGATATCGGCTATCAGAATTCGAGGAGTCGAGGACGCGGGGGTAAGAACGGAACCATCGCGGGCGACTATGACTCTACGCGCCACCTCACTCTCTGATCGCAGGCTTGCAGATGCGGCCGCGGTTCGTGCCGCGTCGGATCGCGCCGACGAACTCGCCCTGCTGATCGATGGCGCCACCAATTATGCGATCTACATGCTCGATCCCGGAGGCCGGGTAACGATCTGGAACCGCGGCGCCGAGCGCATCAAAGGCTGGCGCGAGGCCGAGATCGTCGGGCGACATTTCTCGGTTTTCTATCCGCCGGACGAGGTCAGTGCTTCTAAGCCACAAGAG
>JAYUUE010000243.1:0-3597 GCA_043754785.1 Polymorphobacter sp.
TGCTGGAAGTCGCCGCCCGGCCATTGCCGGGGTTCGCCCGTCCCAGCGCCTTTGCCTTTTGATTCGAAAGACGGATTAATGTCCCTCAAGTCCCTGCTCCTGCTTGCTGTTTTTGCCGCCGCCCCGGTGCACGCCGACACGCTAAGCGCAGCGATCGAGTCCGCCTATGAGCAAAACCCCGACATCGCCGCCCAGCGCGCCGTGGTTCGCCAGACCGACGAACAGGTCCCGCAGGCGCTCACCGCGGCCCGGCCGTCGCTGGGGGCGCAGGTCACCGCCGATCAAGCGATGCTCGACGCCTTCAAGAACAATGGCCGCACCTATCGCGGCGGGCTCAGCCTCACTCAGTCGCTCTATCGCGGCGGTCGCACCCGGTCGGCGACATCAGCGGCGGAAAACCGCATTCTCGCGGCCCGCGCCCGGCTGCGTGCCACCGAAAACCAGGTCGTCCTCAATACCGTCACCGCTTACGCCGATGTGCTGCGCTATGCCCGCGTCGTCGAGCTCAACATCAGCCAGGTCAATGTGCTCGACCGCGAGCAGCAGCAATCCAAGGACCGGTTCGAAGTCGGCGACCTGACCCGCACCGATGTCGCGCAAAGCCAGGCGCGGCTCGCGGTGGCGCAGTCCAACCTCGTCGTCGCCGAAAATCAGCTTGCCGCTGCCAAACAGGCATTCTTGCGCGTCGTTGGCCGACTGCCCGATGATCTGCAACCGATGCCGCCGCTGCCGATGCTGCCCGACACCGCCGGGCTGGCGCTCGACCTGGCGCGCGAAAATGCGCCGACGCTGCTCGCCGCGCGCTTCGACGAAGCCGCGGCGCGCTATGATGTCACCAACCTGCAACAGCAGCGCCTGCCGACCATCGATGCCCAGCTCAGCGGTGCGCTCTCGCGTTTCGAAGGCGGCGGCGGCGGCGCCAACTTCGTCCGCCAGGGCACCTTCGTCACCCAGGATGCCCTGATAACCGCGACGATTCCGATCTGGCAGCGCGGCAACGTCGGCAGCACGGTGCGCCAAGCGCAGCAACGCCGCGGGCAATTGATGGCGCTGATCACGTCAACCGAGCGCCAGACGCAGGAAAGCGTCGTCAACAGCTTTAACCAGCTTCGCGCCTCGCGCGCCGTCATCGCCGCCAACAAGGTCGCGGTGGACGCCACCGCCCTCGCCGCTGAGGGTGTGAAGCAGGAAAACCAGGTCGGTACCCGCACAATTATCGAGGTGCTCAACGCCGAACAGGAACGCCTCAATTCCGAGGTCAACCTCGTCACCGCGCGCCGCGATGAACAGGTCGCCGCCTATTCGCTGCTCGCCTCGCTCGGCGCCGCAGAAGCCGAAGCGCTCGGCGTGCCGGTGGAACCCTATGATCCCACGGTCAACGCCCGGCGCGTCCGCCACTTGCTGAGCGAAAGTGGCGACCGGAACCCGCCGGCGCTGCCGCTGCCGGTGCCTGAGCGTGCCACCCAATCACTGGTCATCGGCCCGCCAAAGCCATAAACAACGGGCATGACCGCCAGCCCGCCCAACCTCGACGCCATTCTTGAATCGATTCGCGCCAGAATGACCGGCGAGTCCGAGGCTGCGCCGCTCGCAGCACCGCCAGCTGTTTTTGCGCAGTCACGCCCTGCCAAGCTGCTGAAGACGCCGCTGACCACCGCCCCCGGCGTCACCGTCGAGGCGCTGCTCACCGCCGTGCTCGAACCCCTGCTGCGCCAATGGCTCGACGCGCATCTGCCTGAAATCTGCGAACGCGCCGCAATCGCCGAAATCCGCCGGCTGACCGGCCAGCCCGAACCCCAACCCGAAGCGCAGCCGTAAGCGTAACCGTGAGCGCAACTCCAGGCGCAACCTTGACCCTTACCCCCCCCGCTTGGGCCCGCAGGCACGGGGCCGGCATGGCTGATCTTGTAAAGCCGGCTGACGGGGCCGTGGGCCTGCAACGCCAGCCACGGCGCCTTGGCATCGACACCGAACGTCCAGACATAATCGAAATTCTCGTAGGGCAGTTCCGCCAGCTATTTCTGCAACGGCGGGAACTTGCACGGCACCGCGCCGCCGGACACCCTCACCGACTGAAAATTATGATAGCCGCGGCCCGGTCGATAGATCACGTCCATCGGCTGGGCGCCATTGATGTCGAAATTGGTGTTGACGAACGCATCGCGCCGCACCACCGCCATGCTCGGCAGATGCTGGAACCCGTCCATCTGCCAGCGCCCGCCGCACGCCGCCGCCACCGCGATGCGGCTGCCCATCGGCACCGTGTCGAGCACCGCCAGATCGGCCTCGGCGCGGGTGCCCTGGATATGCCAGCCGATCGCCATTTCGGCGGTGCGCACGCCGATCACAGCATCGCCAGCACCGCCAGCCGCATGTCGTGCCTCGCATGGCCGGCAAACCCCAGAAACACAAAGGTGAACAGCGGCCCCAACAGCCGCATGTCTGCATAGTCCGACCCCATGACCATTTTCGGCATGATGGCGAACAGCACCGCCAGAAAAACCGCCGCCAGCCCAAGCCCGCGGTTTATGCGGCCACCTTTGCGCAGACCCTGATAGACGAGCACGCCGGCGAGCCCGCAAATCGTCGCCGTCAGCGCAAGGTCGAGCCATTGCCATTCCGCTCGCATCAACCAGGCGATTTTGCGCGGCTTGATCAAAAACGGATTGCCGATCGACGTGCCGGCGGATTTGACGTCGCTGCGCCACAGCAGCGTCAATAGCAGCGGCACCAACAGGGCAGCGCAGGTACGCAGAGCGTTTCCGAACGCTTTTGCCGCAGCCAGCGCATTGCCGGTAAACCGCACGCCCGATTGCCAGCGCGCGGTCTTTGCCGTCTCCCACGCCACAGCGGCGACCACCAGCACGCCCCAGCCGACCATGTGCGACAACCACACCCCGAAGCCGGCAACGATGAACAGCGGCACGCGCCACGCCGGGCGCATCGTGTCGGTCCTGATCCACAGCGCCAGAATCAGAAGCGCCAGCGCCAGCGACAGCGACAGATGATAATTGACGAACCCAAAGACAAAACTCATGCACGTCGTCATCAGCACCGCCACCAGTGCCGATGCCGGAACCCGCCCCCATGCGGCGCGCGCCACACAGAAAATGCCCATTACATATGTGAAGGGTATGAGCGACACCGCGATCTTGGCCGCCGTTTCGGTCGGGAACACCGCGCCAAGTGGCACCATCAGCAAGTCAACGCCAAGGTTGGCGATCAATATCCATTTGAACCGATAATACTTATGCAAATACTGGGATTGGTCGATGTGGTTCATCACGTGATAGCGTGCTGTATGACTGTAAAAATCGGTCATTGCCGGAAAAGGCGTCCGTGCCTATCCGCTTTTCACCCACTCTAACTATATATGGTGCCTCGCATTCCTAGACGAAGGAATTCGTCGTCTACCGGTAGTGGGTGTGGGCGAAAAGCGGATAGGCAAGAAGGCGTCGTCCAGAATGGCAAGGTCGTCAGCAGTGCGAGGCACAGCCAGACCCAGCCATTGTCCCAAAAGCGCGCCATCATGATGGCCGGCGCCGCCGTGGCCCGGGCAGAGGAGGACAGGGTGTGGTCAGCCATCGTGTCCCATTC
>JAYUUE010000244.1:0-3585 GCA_043754785.1 Polymorphobacter sp.
GAGAACGTCGTAATCGTCGACGCCGCTGACAAAGCCGAGGGCATGGCCTATTTCATGGATGGCCACGGCCACAAAGTCGTAATTGCCGGCAGTAATGCCGTTGCGCGGGTTGAAGTCGAACTTGAATTTCGAGCTGAAGGTGATCGACGCATCGACGGAGGTCGAAGCGAAGGTATAGCCGAGCGCCTTGGCATTGGCAGTGTTCACGGCGATAAAGGTGGAATTGTAGTGGCCGTCGGCATCATAAACCTTGGTCTGGTTGTCGATGCCGTTGTTGGTCCCATCAAGGTCGGTGCTGGTGTAGCCCGGCGTGTACATGTTGAGGGCTGTGCCTGCGCCATAATCACCCGCGTGCAGCGTCGGCAACACCAGGGTCGAATCCAAGGCGGTCGATTGCCGCGCCAAGATGCGGTTTTCCACCCCCAGAACCGACTTGATCGTCCGTGAGCTGCCGGTGGAACCCAGGATGTTGGGCCCCAATGGCGCGTATTTGACGTCGATGTTGATAGTGATCGGCTGCGACGTGGTCAGCACGCTCGACCAATAGTCGGCAGCCATCTGGAAACCCATCGCGGCCGTGGTGCCTGCACCGACGCCGCGTTTGTTATTGAGCTGAAACTGCACCGCAGATTGTGCAGCAAAAGCAGTCGAAGCTGAAAGCATCAGTGTCGAGAACGCAACGACGTTGAACTTCGAACGCATTATTTTACCCCTCGTGTGATCTGGCCCTACCCTCGACCATTGACATCAGAAATCACCACCGAGCAGTTTGCGCAAGCAAAAAATGATAATATAATCAAGACATTACCTAATTGTGGACGGTAATAAGGGAAGCATGTCGATTTAAACAATTACGGCAGATAGCGCGCCATTTTTTCGCGCATTGCGGACAATGGCAAATAGCAAAATCACGGCAAAATCGCAGTGGGCCAATACCCGTTTCGCGATCGCGAAGGAAAAGCCAGCGTTTACGCCGCCAGTTTGCGCAGCACATAGGGCAGGATGCCGCCCGCGTAAAAATAGGCCAATTCCTGCTCGGTATCGATGCGGCACAGCGTTTCGAAACTGCCGGTGGTGCCATCGGCGCGGGTGAAGGTGACGGTGACGGTCTGGCGCGGCTTCAGGCTGGCGACGCCGGTGATGTCGAAGATTTCAGTGCCATCGAGTCCGGCGGTCTTGCGGTCATGGCCGTCGGCGAACTGCAAGGGCAGCACGCCCATGCCGACCAGGTTGGAGCGGTGGATGCGCTCGAAGCTTTCGGCGACGACGGCGCGGACGCCCAGCAATGTCGTGCCCTTGGCGGCCCAGTCCCGCGACGAGCCTGTGCCATATTCCTTGCCGGCGACAACGACCAGCGGCGTGCCTTCGGCGGTGTAGCGAGCGGCGGCGTCGAAGATGGCGAGCTGTTCGCCCGACGGAATGTGCTTCGTCACGCCGCCTTCGACGCCCGGGACCATTTCGTTGCGAATGCGGATGTTGGCGAAGGTGCCGCGCATCATCACTTCGTGGTTGCCGCGGCGGGCCCCATAGCTGTTGAAATCGGCGCGGCTGACTTGGCGCTCGTTCAAATAGCGACCGGCGGGGGAGGCTTCCTTGATGCTACCGGCGGGCGAAATATGGTCAGTGGTGATCGAATCGGCGAAAATGGCGAGTGGGCGGGCACCGATGATGTCGTGGACCGGCCGCGGCGTCATAGTCATCCCGTCGAAATAAGGCGGGTTCTGGACATAGGTCGATGACGGATTCCACTTGTAAGTCGCGCCGCCTTCCACCTTGATGCCCTGCCAGCGGTCATCGCCATCAAAGACATTTTCATAGCGGGCTCGGAACATGTCGGCGGTAACCGAGGACAGCACCATCGCAGCGACTTCCTGGTTGGTCGGCCAGATATCCTTGAGAAACACTGGATCGCCGTTGGCGCCGATGCCCAGGGCTTCGGTGGTCAAATCGAGGCGCATGGTGCCGGCGATGGCATAAGCAACGACCAGCGGCGGTGATGCGAGGTAATTGGCGCGCACATCAGCCGAAACCCGGCCTTCGAAGTTGCGATTCCCCGAAAGCACCGAGGCAGCGACGATGTCATTGGCATTGATGGCTTCGGAAATCGGTTCAGCCAAAGGTCCCGAGTTGCCGATGCAGGTGGTGCAGCCATAGCCGACAAGGTTGAAGCCCATGGCGTCGAGGTCGGTTTGCAGACCGGATTTGGCGAAATAATCAGTGACGACCTTCGAACCCGGCGCGAGCGACGTCTTCACCCAAGGCTTCGACTTGAGCCCGAGCGCGTTGGCCTTGCGCGCGACCAGGCCGGCAGCGACGAGGACATTGGGGTTGGAGGTGTTGGTGCAGCTGGTGATCGCGGCGATGACGACGTCGCCGTGGCCGATATCGTGCGCGGCGCCGGCAACAGGCACGCGCTTGTGCATGGTGTCGCCCTGCTTGTAACCGCCGGCGAGTTCGCCTTCGAAGGCAGGGGCGGCGCCCGAAAGCAGCACCTTGTCCTGCGGCCGGCGTGGGCCGGCGAGCGAGGGCAGCACGCTGCCGAGATCGAGGCCGAGCGTGTCGGTGAACACCGGATCGGGCGTGGTGGCCTCGCGCCACAAGCCCTGCGCCTGGCAATAGGCCTTGACCAGCGCAATGCGATCGTCACTGCGGCCCGACAGCCGCATATAGGCGAGCGTGGCTTCGTCGATCGGGAAGAAGCCGCAGGTGGCGCCGTATTCGGGAGCCATATTGGCGATGGTGGCGCGATCGGCAAGCGTCAGTGCATCAAGGCCGGGGCCGTAGAACTCGACAAAGCGACCGACAACCCCCTTGGCGCGGAGCATCTGGGTGACGGTAAGCACCAGATCGGTTGCGGTGATGCCTTCGGGAAGCTGGCCGCTGAGCTTGAAACCGACGACTTCGGGGATGAGCATCGAGACCGGCTGGCCGAGCATGGCAGCCTCGGCCTCGATGCCGCCGACGCCCCAGCCCAGGACACCAAGGCCGTTGATCATCGTGGTGTGGCTGTCTGTGCCCACAACGGTGTCGGGATAGGCGACGGTTACACCGCTGTCGTCTTCGCTGGTCCAGACCGCTTGTGCCAGATATTCGAGGTTGACCTGGTGGCAGATGCCGGTGCCGGGCGGCACGACGCGGAAGCCTTTCAGCGCCGATGATCCCCAGCGCAGGAACTCGTAGCGCTCAATGTTGCGCGCATATTCGAGGTCCATATTGTCTTCATAGGCTTGCGGCGTGCCGAATTCGTCGACCATGACGCTGTGATCGATGACCAGATCGACGGGAACCTGCGGGTTGATCTTCTGCGGATCGCCGCCAAGCGCGGCCATCGCGTCGCGCATCGCGGCGAGATCGACGACGCAAGGCACGCCGGTGAAGTCCTGCATCAGCACCCGCGCCGGGCGATAGTTGATTTCGTGATCCGATTTCCCGGTGGCGAGCCAGCCGACAAGCGCCTGCAAATCATCGACCTTGACGGTATCGCCGTCTTCGAAGCGCAGCAAATTCTCGAACAGCACCTTCATCGAATAGGGCAGCCGGCTGATATCGCCGAGCGCGGCCGCAGCAGCTTCGAGACTGTAATAG
>JAYUUE010000245.1:0-3573 GCA_043754785.1 Polymorphobacter sp.
GGTCCGGCGACATCGAGCGTTTCAACGAGTGCGAGATTGATACCACGCGGGGCAACTGCGGCGTCGCAATCGAGGCTGCGGCCGGTGCTCGCGCGGTCAACTGCGCCGGACAAGCGGTCGTTGAGGAAAGCGGTGAGCGCGTCGACGCCGCCGGCGGCCACCGTCAGCCCCGCCGCCATGGCGTGGCCGCCGCCGGCGATGAGCAGGCCCATGTCCCTCGCGGCGAGCACGGCGGCGCCGAGATCGACACCGGGCATCGAGCGCCCCGAGCCCTTGCCGATCATGGCGCCGGTGCCATCGTCCTGAAGCGCGATGACGATGACTGGGCGATGCAGCCGGTCTTTCAGCCGCGAGGCGACGATGCCGATGACGCCGGGGTGCCAGCCGACACCAGCGATCACGGCGATGGCCATGTTGCTGTCGGCGGTGGATGCGGTGATGGCTTGTGCCGTCACGTCGGCCTCGATGGCACGGCGATCGATGTTGAGGCGATCGAGCTCGAGCGCAAGGGCCAAAGCTTCGGCCGGGTCGTCGGTGGTGAGCAGGCGGACGCCGAGATCGGACTTGCCGACACGGCCCCCTGCGTTGACGCGCGGGCCCAGCGCAAAGCCGAGATCGCGCGCCGAGGGCGGCTTGGTGAGGCCGGCGACATCGACAAGCGCGGTGAGGCCGGGATTGCGGCGGCTGCGCATGACCTTCAAACCTTGTGTCACAAAGGCGCGGTTTAGGCCGGTGATCGGCACGACATCGGCGACAGTGCCGAGCGCGACGATATCGAGCAGTGCGGTCAGCGTCGGTTCGGGAGTGGTTGCGAAGGTGCCGCGCTGGCGCAGCCGGCGGTTGAGGGCCACGACAAGCAGAAAGGCCACCCCAACCGCCGCCAGGTGGCCGTGGGAGGCCGCGTGCGGGCGTTCGTCGAGGCGGTTGGGGTTGACGAGTGCCAGCGCCTCGGGAAGCGCGGTGGCGGCCTGGTGGTGATCCACCACAATGACGTCGAGGTGGGCGGCGCGGGCGGCGGCGAGGGCTTCAAAGGCCTGCGTGCCGCAATCGACGGTGACGACGAGATCGGCGCCGGCGGTCTTGAGTGCCACCAGGGCATCGCCGGACGGGCCATAGCCCTCCAGCAGCCGATCGGGGATGTAGTGACCGACAGTGGCGCCGACCTGTCGCAGATAGCGGATAAGCACCGCAGCCGACGTGGCACCATCGACGTCATAGTCACCAAAGACGACGATGGCTTCGCCGGCGGCGATGGCGTCGGCAAGGCGCGTCGCGGCGGTTTCCATGTCGTTGAAGACGGCGGGGTCGGGCAGCCAGTCGCGCAGGGTGGGGGTTTTGAGGCGCGCGAAATCGTCCGGAGAGGCGCCGCGCGCGCGAAACAGGTGGTGGAGGAGTTCGTCGGCGCCGCGGCCGTCGAGGTCGCCGCCGGGCATGACGTTGCCGCGCCAGCGCCAGGGCTGACCGAGGATCGAGGTGGTGACGTTGAAGACGTGGCTGTTGAGGAGGAGCGTCATTCGGCCGGTTTAGGCTTCAGCGGGTCAGGCGCAAGGGTGGTGCGCGCTCCCACCCCGCAAGGGCAAGGCGTTCATCACGCGCTTTTGTGATCGCGGTGTTCGCCGCTGACCCAGCGGACGGTGCCCGACGACGCGCGCATGACCACCGATTGCGTGGTGACGACGCCGTCGCGGCGGCGCTTGACGCCCTTGAGAAGGGAGCCGTCGGTGACTCCCGTGGCGGCAAAGATCACATCGCCCTTGGCGAGGTCGCTGAGGTCGTAGATGCGGTCGAGGTCGGTGATGCCCCAGCGACGCGCCCGGCCGCGTTCATCGTCGTTGCGGAAGACGAGTTTGCCCTGCAGTTGCCCGCCGACGCAGCGCAAAGCAGCGGCCGCGAGCACGCCTTCGGGGGCGCCGCCGCTGCCGATGTACATGTCGATGCCGGTATCGGGATTGGTGGTGGCGATGACGCCGGCGACATCGCCGTCCGGGATCAGCATAATGCCGCAGCCGATGGCGCGCAATTCGGTGATCAGCGCCTCGTGACGAGGGCGATCGAGAACGCAGACGATGAGGTCGGCGGGGGCAACGCCCTTGGCGGCCGCCACGGCGGCGACGTTTTCGGTGGCGGATTTGCGCAAATCGATGATGCCGGCGGGATAGCCGGGGCCGACGGCGATCTTGTCCATATAGACGTCGGGGGCGTTGAGCAGCCCGCCTTCCTCGGCGATGGCGAGCACCGCAAGGGCATTGGGGCCGGCCTTGGCGGTGATGGTGGTGCCTTCGAGCGGGTCGAGCGCGATGTCGATGCGCGGGCCGCTGCCGACGCCGTTCAATTTGTGCCCGCGCCCGACCTTTTCGCCGATGAACAGCATCGGCGCCTCGTCGCGCTCGCCTTCGCCGATAACGACGGTGCCGTCGAAATCAAGTTCGTTGAGAGCGTCGCGCATGGCCTCCACAGCGGCAGCATCGGCGGCCTTTTCGTCACCGCGACCGATCAGGCGGGCGCAGGCGATAGCGGCATTTTCGGTGACGCGGACCATTTCCAGGACGAGAACGCGGTCGAGCGTCGAGGGTGAATCAGTCATCATGGCTCCTGCGGCGATTTGGCCCGGCTGTAAGGGGTTTGCGGGGGGGAGGGAAGACGCCCCTCAAAAATCAAGGATATGCATCATGACCGCCGTGCCGGTGACGGCGTCGCTGCGCTCCATCTGCGCCAGGCTGGCGAGCACGGCGACTTCGTTGCTGGCGTGAGTGATCATGACAACCATTGCGTCGCCTTGCGCGGACTGACCGCGCTGGACCAGACTTTCAATGGAGACGCCGTGATCCCGCAGTGCCGCTGTGAGTTCGGCGAGCACGCCGGGCCGGTCGGCGACAGTCAGGCGCAGATAGTAACGGCCGCGGCGGGTGGTGGGGTCGGCGGTGGGCAGCGCGGTCAGCGCGGCGACCGGCATGCCGAAGGGGTGAGCCGTTGCCCCGCGCGCGACGTCGATCAAGTCCGCCACGACGGCGCTGGCGGTGGGGCCTTCGCCGGCGCCGCGCCCTTGAAAGAACAGCCGGCCGACGAAATCGCCCTCGGCGGCGACGGCGTTGAGCGCGCCACTGGCGGCAGCAAGGGGGTGATCGAGCGGCACAAGGGCGGGGTGGACGCGCTGGAAAAGCGTGCCGCCGAGGTTCTCCGCCAGCCCGACAAGCTTGATGCGGAAGCCCAGCGCCGCTGCCTGATCGAGATCGGCAAGCTCGATGGCGCGGATGCCCTGCGTTGCCACCCCCGCAAAGTCGATGCGCGCCCCGAACGCCAGCGCGGCAAGGATGCTGAGCTTGTGGGCGGTGTCGATGCCATCGATGTCGAAGCTGGGGTCGGCTTCGGCATAGCCGGCCGCCTGTGCCTCGGCGAGGACGGTGCCAAAGGCCAGCCGTTCGGCCTCCATGCGGGTCAGGATGTAGTTGCAGGTGCCGTTGAGCAGGCCATAGACGCGGCTGATGCTGTTGGCGGCCATGCCTTCACCGAGCGCCTTGATGATCGGGATACCGCCGGCGACAGCGGCTTCGTAGCGCAATGGCGTGCCCCGGG
>JAYUUE010000246.1:0-3564 GCA_043754785.1 Polymorphobacter sp.
ACGCCAGCCATGACCAGCCACGCCAACGACGCGGCGTCGGCTAAATGCACGTCGAGATGACCCTCCATCACGGCAGCCACCAATGCGGCAGCGCGGCCACTGGTCAAGCCTGCCTGGCTTCCGTATCTGGTGAATCATGGCAAAGCCGCGACGGGGCGATGACGCTTTTGCGTGGCAGCGCCAGGGAATGGGGACTAGAGGCCAGCATGACGACACGTGAATCAATGCCCTATGACTTGGTGATCGTCGGCGGCGGCCCGTCGGGGCTGTCGGCCGCGATCCGGGCCAAGCAGCTGGCGGCCGAAAATGGTCTCGAACTGTCGGTGTGCATCCTTGAAAAGGGCTCGGAAATCGGCGCGCATATCTTGTCGGGGGCGGTGGTCGATCCGCGCGGTCTCGACGAACTGCTGCCGAACTGGCGCAATCTCGACAGCCCGATGACGGTGCCGGTGACGGAGAACCATCACTGGATCCTGACCGAGACGAAAAAATATGATTTTCCGCACGGCCTGATGCCGCCATTTATGAACAACAAAGGTTGTTATACCGTAAGCTTGGGCAATCTGTGCCGTTGGCTGGCGACGCAGGCCGAAGGACTGGGGGTCGAGATTTTCCCCGGCTTTGCCGCAGCGGAAATCCTGTGGAATGACGATGGGTCGGTGAAGGGCGTGGCAACCGGCGACATGGGCATATCGCGGGATGGGACAAAGAAGGATTCGTGGCAGCCGGGGCTTGAGCTTCATGCCAAATACACTTTTTTTGCCGAGGGCGTGCGCGGGCATTTGTCGAAGCAGCTGATCCGCGATTTCGACCTTGCAAAGGACAGTGACCCGCAGATCTTCGGCATCGGCTTGAAGGAACTTTGGGACATTCCCGCCGATAAGCATGTGCCCGGTCATGTCGCCCATACGCAAGGCTGGCCACTGTCCGATGCCAATGGCGGTGGTTTCATCTATCACCAGGCCAATGGTCAGGTGGCGCTGGGGTTTTCGGTATGGCTCAACTATTCGAATCCCTATTTGTCGCCGTTCGACGAGTTCCAGCGTTGGAAGACGCATCCGGCTATCAAGGCGTTGCTCGAAGGCGGCCGTCGCGTGTCATATGGCGCGCGGGCGATCAACGACGGCGGCTGGCAATCGGTGCCCAAGCTCACCTTTCCCGGTGGCGCGTTGATTGGCTGTGCGGCGGGTTTCCTCAATGTGCCGCGCATCAAGGGCAGCCACACGGCGATGAAGACCGGAATGATGGCATCAGAGGCGGCCGTCGAGGCCATCACCAGCCAGCGCGCCAATGACGAGCTTACGGCGTATGGCGACGCCTACAAGAAAAGCTGGGTCTTCGACGAGTTGAAGATGGTGCGCAACACGCTGCCGCTGGTCGAGAAATACGGCAATCTGGTCGGCACCGGGCTGGCCGGGGTGACGATGTGGATGGAGTATCTGGGTTACACGATGCCATTCACGCTGAAGAACCACCCGGACTACAAGGCTTTGAAAACCAAAAGCGCGTCAAAGCCAATTGCTTATCCCAAGCCGGACGGCGTATTCAGCTTCGACAAGCTGACCAGTGTTTTCCTGTCCAACACCAACCATGAGGAAGACCAGCCGGTCCATCTGACCTTGAAGGACCCGACTGTGCCGATCCGGGTCAATCTGCCGATGTGGGATGAGCCGGCGCAGCGCTATTGCCCGGCCGGAGTGTATGAGGTGATTGGGCAGGACACCGACGCACCGCGCTTTCAGATCAACGCGCAAAACTGCGTTCACTGCAAGACCTGCGATATCAAGGACCCGTCACAGAACATCACCTGGGTGGTGCCGGAGGGCGGCGGCGGGCCGAACTACCCAAATATGTAGTCCAGCGCCGCGGGCGCGGAGCCGTTCGCGGTGACGAGCGGAAGCCCGGGCAGCGCAGCTCGTGCTGGGCTGGCTTGTCCGACGCACATGGGCTTTGTCCAGGCCCTTGCTTGCTGCCTGCCTCGCTGCTCACCCTCGACTTCCCCCACCTTCCGGGTCAGTCTCTCACCATGATCCTTCGCGCAGCACTGCTCCTCCTTACCGCCTCCGCCGCCAACGCCGCGTTGACGCCGCCGGACGACGCGCTGCGCGGCTATGTCCTGGGCCGTTACGCCAGCGCCGATGACCGACCGGGCGATGCCGAGCGCTATTTCTCCGCTGCGCTTGCCGCCGATCCGTCGCGACCTGAGTTGAAGCGCCGCGCGTTCGATCTTGCCATTGCCGCCGGCGACAGGAGTCGCGCCGTGGCTTTGGCGCGGCAACTGACATTTGACGGCGCGGGCAATTCCGACACCGCGTTGGTGCTGCTCGCCGATGCAATCAACCGCAAGGATTGGCCAGCGGCGGCTAAGGCGCGCGCCGGCATTGCGTCGGCGGGCTATGCGACGGTGATCGAGCCAATTGTCGGTGCCTGGACGTTGTTTGCGAAGGGCCAGGGCGAGGCGGCACTGTCGGTGCTCGATCCAGGTGGTTTCAGCGGTTTTGCACGGTCCTATGTGGCCGAACAGCGCGCACATATGCTGGCGGCTGATGGCCAATATACGGCGGCGGCGACTGCTTATTTCGATCTGCGCGGTGGTTCCGGCGATGGCTCTGGACTGTTGCGGTTGGGCGAAGCCGATGCGCTCGCGCAGGCAGGCGACCGCGCCGGTGCAGCCAAATTGCTTGACGGCGATGACCCAAATGTCGTCGCGGCGCGCGGGCGCCTGACTGCCGGCCAGCGGATCGGTGCGCTCGCACCCGACGCGCGGCGCGGCGTAGGGTGGGCCATGGCGCGGCTGGCTACCGATTTATCACGCGCAAGCCCTGGCGATGAGCCGGCCGACCTGGCCCTGGTTTTTGCCCGGATTGCAACGTTTCTTGCACCGGATGTCGCCGCGACATGGCTGGTCGTCGCGGATGTCCTCGCCGGCAGCCAGCGCGACGAGGCGGCGCTGGCAGCACTTGTCAATGTGCGCAAGTCGGATGCGCTTTATCCGGCGGCCGAGTCGCGCCGTGCCGAAGCGCTGGAGGCAATTGGCCGGAGTGCGGACGCCGGCGCGCTTTTGTTGGCCAAGACGCGAGCCTCGGGGGTCGAGCCGGACGATTGGATGCGGCTGGGCAATTGGCACCGGCGGGCTGAGCGCTTTCCCGAAGCCATCGCAGCTTATGATCGCGCCATTGCTGTGGCCGATGCCGCCGTCGGAGCGCGTTGGGGGCTGTTTTTTCTGCGCGGCACCATGAAGGAACGTGCTGCAGACTGGCCGGGGGCGGAGGCGGACCTGCGCGCCGCACTCGCGCTTTCGCCCGACGAACCGGTGGTGCTCAATTATTTGGGCTACTCAATGCTCGACCGCGGCGTGGCCGGGCAGGAGCCTGCAGTGCTGATCCAGCGCGCGGCGAAATTGCGACCAGGCGACGGCGGCATCATCGATTCGCTCGGCTGGAGCCAGTTCAAGGCCGGCCGCTTCGACGAGGCAGTGGCGACACTGGAAAAGGCGGTGGCGCTCGAACCGACCGACCCGACGGTTGCCGATCATCTCGGCGATGCGTATTGGCAGGCCAGGCG
>JAYUUE010000247.1:0-3561 GCA_043754785.1 Polymorphobacter sp.
GCGTAAGTGGCGGCTTCGGCGGCGGCGGCGAAATCGGCGTTGTTGACGGCGACATGCCAGAGCGCCGCCGCGGGACCTGCCGCACCCGCAACCAGGAAGAAGTAGCGGCCGGCCCGATCCACCGACGGGCTGAGCACGCCGTGGAGCGCCGCGTCGCCCATCCAGCCTGGCGGCAGATAGAAGGTATAAAGCGGCACGTCGGCAAAGGCGGCAGCAAACGCCGCGTCGTCATCGGGTCGCCACGCCGCGAGGCCATCGGCGAGCCATGTATCGAGCGCTTCGACCGTCGCATCGTCCCAGCCATGGCGAACGAAATCGCCGCGCCCCGGCAGCTTGCCGTAAAGCCCGATGGTCCAATCATCCATCACAGCCGCCCCGGGCAGCGCAGTGCCATCACGCCTTCGGGGTCGAAGGCATCCGGGCCACCGAGGACCGAAATATCGACGACGGTGGTCGGGTTGAAGGTGAAACGATACTGGCCTTTACCGAGATCCTGCTTGCGCGCCTTGGCGAGCAGACGGAACAGTGCCCAGGGCCCTTCGGCCTTGGCGACGCTGGCGCCGGCAGCGACGACTTCGGCGCTTTGCAGCCCGCCATAGCTCCAGTTAAAGCGTTGCGGCGCACCGGCGGGGGCGAGGGTGAGCGGAACGCCCGACAGCCGCAGATCGATGGGCCCTGCGGCCCCCGGACCTGCAGCAATCCCGAGCACCAGGCTGCCGTTGACCAGCGCCTGCGCCTGCGCTGCGCGTTCGAAGGCGCGCGCGCTCGCGGTGTTGAAGCTGGCGACGGCGGGTTCATTGGGCACCCAGCCCCAGCCGCCCTTTGCACTGCCGGCGCTGCGGCGCAGATAGGGTTGCAGCTGGCCGTCGGCGAAGGCCGACATTGCGCCGGCAGCGCGGGTGACATCGAGCGGTTGCAGGTCGGCGCCGACACCAAAGGGGAAGCCGGTGCCGATGACCGCAGCGCATTGCGGGCCGGGCCCCGCTGCAAAAGCGGTGCGCAATTCCGAGGTGCGGCTGGTTTCGGCCGCAGTTGTGCTGCCGCTGGCGACGCGCTCGACAAAGCTGGCCAGCGCCGGCGCGGCCGCTGCGGCATTGGCGCTGGCGACCTTGAGGTTGACCGCAGCCACGGCAAGCGCGGCTGCACCGCCACCGCCACCGCCACCGCCACCGCCACCGCCACCGCCAGCGGCGGCCTGGGCGAGGGCCTTTTGATAATCGCCGAGCGCCGTCAACAGCCCGGTTATGCCGGCACCGGTGCCGCCGGCATATTGGCCGAGCATCTGGAAATTGCTCTGAATGGTTGCGGCGGCAGTCATCGATGGTCCGCTGCGCGCCTGGCCGGTGGCGGCGGTGATCGCTGACTGTGCCAGCTTGTTGCCGGATTTGGGCACCGGCATCAGGCCGCTGGTGTTGGCGATGATCTGGTCGGTGATCTTTTTGAGCGGCGAGCCGCCGGGGTTGGCGAGGCGCGCCAGCGTAACCGGTTGCGCCGCATAATTGGCGGTTTGCGGCAAAGCGAGGATGTCGTTCCAGCGCTTGGTATATTCCGCCGCATAGGCCATCGCCAGCGCCTGCGGGTCGAGCGGCGCCTGCGCCGCGGCGCTGGTGCCGAGCATCCAGCGGTCCTTGTCGAGCAGCTTGCCGATTTCCCCGGCGCGCGGCATGAAGCCCGACTGAAAGCCGGCCTTGGTGAACAGGAACGGGATCGACGCGGCGCGCAGATCGGCCGGGTTGCCAAAGGCTTCGGCCTCGCCGGGGAGCAGCGCCTTGCCGACAAGCCGCCATTCGGGGCCGGAAACCTGTTGCTTGAGCAGTGCCAGCGCGCGGTCGGCGGGGGCCATCGCGGCGACGGCAGCCTGGGCGCGCTCGACCAGTCCGGCATCGAGCAGCGGCCCGGCGACCTGCCGGCCGAAGCGGCCTTGATCGGCGAGCAGCGCTTTGGTGTGGGCGAGCAGGCGGTTGCGCACCGCCTCCATTTCCGGCCCGGGCAGCGCGCGGTTGTTGAGATCGGCCTCGAGCCATTCGAGAATATAGGCATCGTCGCGCGCCGTTCCGGCGGCGTTGCCGAGCATCATGTAGATTTTCAATGGCTCATACGATGCAACGGGCTCGTCCTTGGCGTCGGCCAGCGCAGTTTCGGCGTTGAGGATGAGCCGCGGCAGCAGATACCTTTGCAGCGCATCGGCATAGGCGCGGTGGCTTTCGCCATCGAGCCGCTGGCGATAGAGGCCGAAGCCCGACGGCGACGGCGGGGTGCCGGCGGCGCCATAGGGCAGCTTGGCGGCAAGGCCATCGAGCAGCGGCACGACTTCATCGAGGCGGGCGCTGAATGCGACACGGTCACCGGCGTCGAGGCCCTGCGCGGTGGTGCCGAGATCGGCGGCGGCGATGGCGGTGGCGTCCTGGCCGCCGCGATTGTTGACGAAGCTCCACGCCAGCGCGCCAAGCCCGAGGACGGTGAACAAGGCAACGATGGCAATGGCGGCAACGCGGGTCAGCCGATCGCGCTGACGGCGCTTGGGATCGGGCCCGGCGAGGCCGGCTTCGGCGAAGATGACGTCCTTGAACAGCCGGTTGACGAAGAAGGTGCGCGCGCTTTGCGATTGCGGGCGCGCGGTCTTGCCGAGGCTTTTCGACAAGTCGCCGATCAGCCGATCGAACGGCGTGCCCTGTTGCACACCGCTGGTGATGTAGAAGCCTCGCAGCCGCATATGGGCAGGAGCACTGCTGGTGCCGAAAACGCCATCGAGCAGGCGGACGACGCGCGAGCGCAAGTCGATGAGGCGCGCCGGCAGCGTCAGGATGGCACCGCGCCGCACGGCGTCGCCATCGCTTTGCAGGCGGTCGGGCACACGGTCGGCGAGTGCCTGTATGGCGTCGTCATAGGCGTTGGCGAGCAGAGCGGTGTTCGGCGTTGCGGTCAATGGCAGCGTGGCGCCGACAGGCGAGCGCCGGCCCTCGACGCTGAGATCTTCGAAAAACTCTGTGAAGCCCGAGACCAGATCGGCCTTGGTGAACACGACATACACCGGCAGTTCGATGGCCAGCGCCTTGCCGATTTCCGCGAGGCGCGCGCGCAGGGTGACGACATGGGCGTCGAGAGCTTCGGACGAAATCGTGGCGATTTCATCGAGGCCGATGGCAAGGATGACGCCGTTGAGCGGTTGCAGCGGGCGGGCCTTGCGGAGGGTTTCGAGGAACCCCGTCCAGGTGCGGGCATCGCGATTGGCGTCGCTGTCCTGACTCGTGTAGCGGCCAGCGGTATCGATGAGCACCGCGTCATCGGTGAACCACCAGTCGCAATCGCGGGTGCCGCCCACGCCTTTGATCGCGTCGGCGTCGCCGACCAGATTGAGGCCGGATTTCTTGATGATCGTGGTCTTGCCGGCGCCGGGTGGTCCGATGATGGCGTACCAGGGCAGGTCGTACAACGCGCCCTTGCCGCGCTTGTTGAGTTCGGCCAGCGCCGCCTTCATCTTGGCGGTGACGGCTTCGGATTCGCGATCACGCGGGGCGATGGCTTCGGATAGCGTTGCCTGGGCCCGGCGGCGTCTCCAGA
>JAYUUE010000248.1:0-3556 GCA_043754785.1 Polymorphobacter sp.
GGAACGCGCGTTGAGATTGCACACGGGGAGCGCGCCGACCCCCGCCGCCTTGGCGAGAACCTGGGCATAGGCGGGCAGCGCGTCAGGCCGACCGGCCAACACCCGCGCGTCTGCGGCAAATTCCTGATCGTCGCGAAAGGCACGGACCGCTGCCCACGCGACCGGATTCCACCAATGCGCGGCAAGCACGGCCAGCAACAGCCAGTTGGCCACCAAATCGCCGCGCGCGTGATGGGCATTTTCATGGGCAATCGCCAGGTCGCGCTCACGAGCATCATAGCCGCGGGCGAAATTGCGCGGCACAGCGATGAAGCGCCGCCGTACCCCAAAGGCCAATGGGCCTTCGACGCCGGCCGCTATGATCCGGATGGCGCCCAGATTGCCGAACGCCGTGCCTGTAGCTTCGAGTCGGCGACAAAAACGCATGTGGCGAATGGCATAGGTCGCGAACAGGCAAACCGCGCCGGCAAGCCAGACGATTGCCACGATCATGCCCATTGATGCCCAATCCGTACCGGCCAGCACACCCGGCACGCCGCGCGGCCCGGCAAACAGCACCGCCATCGGCGTCGCATTGGCCATGGGCAATCCGCCAATCGCCGGCAGGGGCGACAACACCATGCGGATCGCGGGCAACACCCATAGCGCATAGCCGAGGCGCGGCCCGATGAGCTGCCGCACGGGTGTGCGGGCCAGCAGCACCAGTAGCATCAGCGCCGTCGATGCCAACAGCGTCGCACCGCCCCAAGCGATCAACGCCGTCATGCCTTGAGGGCCTTTAGCAGCGCTTCGATCTCGGCGATTTCCTGATCGCTCAGCGCGTCGCGCTCGGCGAGATGCGCGACCAGCGGCGTCAACCGGCCACCGAACAAACGGTCGATCAGCCGCCGCGATTCGCCGGCAACATAGTCGCCCTGAACCATCAGCGGACGGTAAAGATAGCGTTTGCCATCGGCCTCATGCGCAACCGCTGCCTTGGCGACCAGCCGCGCTAGCAGGGTCTTGACGGTATTGTCCGACCAGCTACGGTCCACCGGCACGCGCTTGATCACGTCTTGTGCGGTCAACGGGCTATCGGCCCACAGCACCGCCATCACCGCCGCTTCCGCCTCACTAATGCGTTCCATCACCTAACCTCGAATCGACTACAACTGTAGTTATCATACCCACAACCGTAGTCAATAGCGGTCTACTGTGGCGGCGGCGCTTCCTCGGGCGGCGCGCTCACCGCCTCGTCGACAAGGCCCGCCGCGTCTGCAACCGCCTCGGCATCGACCCCGCCGTCTTGCGCATCGAGCACGACGCCGCTCACCGCCCCCGCTGCATCGCCCGCCTCGGATCCAGCGACGGCGCCGACCAAATCGCCGATGGCGTTGGCCTCCGGGCGGCGCGGGCGCGGTGTGTTGGCAGCGCGGTCTTGCGCCAGCGCCGCCGTCATGAAGCGCCGCCACAGCTTCGCCGGCACGCTGCCGCCAACGACACCGTTCATCGGCGAATTGTCGTCATTGCCGACCCAGACGCCAACCACCAGATCCCCCGCAAAGCCGATGAACAGCGCGTCGCGGTGGTTTTGCGTCGTTCCGGTCTTGCCATAGGCCGGCCCAAAACTGGCGTCGGGCAGCCGCGCCGCATTGCCGGTACCGTTGCGGATGACGCTGGCCAGCATTTCGCGCATCGGCGCCCGCGACGGCCACGGCGTCAGCGCGTCGGTGGCGGACCTGACCGCGCCCAGCACGCCGGGTGACGCCAGCGGCAGCGCCGTTGCTGCCACCGGCCGGCGCCCTGACGAAAGGGCAGCATAGGCCTGCGTCATTTCCAGCAACGTCGTCAGCGACGTGCCCAGCGCCATCGCTGGATATTCGCTGATCGGCGCCGTAATGCCGAGCTTGCGTGCCTGGGCGATCACTGCCGCCGTTCCGGTCTGCTGCGCCAGTTTCACCGCGACGACATTCGACGAGGCGGCAAATGCCGTGGCGAGGCTGATTTTGCCCCGGTACCGCCGGTCATCATTCTTCGGCGCATAATCGCCAATCTGCACCGGCGAATCGTCGACCATATCGCCCGGCCGCATGCCTTCGTCGAGCGCCGCCAGATAGACGAACAGCTTCCACGATGATCCTGGTTGGCGCTGCGCTTGCACGGCACGGTTGAACGGCGTCACTGCATAATCGGTCCCGCCGACCATGGCGACAACGCGCCCATCGGGGCGCATCGCCACCAACGCCGCCTGCGTCAGGTTAAGGCCCTTCGATCCGGTGACGGCAGCTCGCACGGCGACTTCGGCAGCGCGCTGCAAATCGCGGTCGAGTGTCGTCTTGACCAAGACATCGCCATATCCCGCCTCGGGCATGGCGGCACGGGCTTGCGGCAGCGCCCAATCGGCAAAATAGCTGCCCGTAGGCAGGGCGCGCCGGCCAGGCGTATAGTGCGCCGGCCGGGCCCGGGCGGCTTCGGCGGCGGTAATCGTGCCAGTATCGACCATCGCTTTGAGCACCAGGTCTGCCCGATCGCGGGCATCCTCGAGGTGGCGGCTGGGCGCCAGCCGCGACGGCGCCTGCACCAGGCCTGCCAGCAGCGCCGCCTCCCCCAGAGTCAAATGCTCTGGGTCGGTATCGAAATACACCCGTGCGGCCGCGCGGATGCCATAGGCGCCGTCGCCGAAATAGACACTCGATAGATAACGCTGGAGAATCGCCGCCTTGCTCAGCCGCGCCTCGAGCCAGAAGGCGATGACGACCTCCTGCAACTTGCGGGCGATGCTGCGGTCGGCACTGAGAAAGCTGGTCTTGGCGAGCTGCTGCGTCAGCGTCGATCCACCTTGCACAGTGCCGCCTGCAGCAACGTTACGGGTCAGGGCGCGCGCTATGCCGCGCGGATCGATGCCCCAATGGCTGTAAAAGCGCCGGTCCTCGATGGCGATCAGCGCGGCGGGGACGTATTTCGGTAGCTTGGCGATATCGACCGGCGCTTCCTTATAATCGCCGCGCCGCGCGATCGGCCGCCCGCCGCTGTCGGTCAGCACCAACGCCGGGCTCTTTGCCGGCTCGAGCGCGCGGCCAAGCGGCGCGGTCAGCACCAGCCAGATGATGATCGCGAGGACGAAACCGAGCAGCACGGCAAGGGCGGGCAGGATGTAGCAGCGGAGGCGGCGTTTCAGCGTCTCGACGGCTGAAGGATTTATCGTCTCGCACGTTCCCGCTGGCTCAATCATGCACGCTCCCGTGTGGCGCTGAAGCGGATCGCCGTTTCGCGCTGGGTGACGTAGTTCAGCTCCCATGTGTCGCGCGCCATGAACACCGGGGCGCCGTCGCGGTCCTCCGCCATGGCGCCGCGATTATCCTCCATGAAGCGTTTCAGCTCGGCGGGTTCGCCGGCAATCCAGCGGGCGGTTTCATAGGGGCTCGGCTCGAATGACGCGGCGACGCGATATTCGGCCTCGAGCCGCGAGATCAGCACTTCGAGTTGCAACTGCCCGACGACGCCAACGACCCATTGCGAACCAAGCAGCGGCTTGAACAGCTGCGTCACGCCTTCCTCGGCCATGTCGGTCAGCGCG
>JAYUUE010000249.1:0-3533 GCA_043754785.1 Polymorphobacter sp.
CGGCACATTGATCGCTGACGACCCTCGCCTCGATGTGCGGCTGCCCGGGCTTGGCGACCGGTCGCCGGCGATGGCGGTGATGAGTTCAACCGGAGTCGACCGCAGCGACATGCGCCGGATCGCCAGCCCCGCGGCGCTGGCTGCGGTCACCGACGCAGACCTGGTTCTCGTCGAAGGCGGCGCAGGGGTCGCCACTAGCCTGATCGCTGCCGATCTCGTCGATCGCCTGCTGTTGTATCGCGCCCCCATCCTCATCGGCGGCCGCCCGGCATTGGGCGCTATCGGCCTGTCGGACCTCGGCGCCGCCCATGGCCGGTGGGCACCACAGCCGGTCATCGACTTCGGCAATGACCGGCTTGAGACCTACCTCCGCATTCGTTAGGCAGACATCATGTTTACCGGCATCATCACCGACATCGGAACCGTCAAGGCAGTGAAGCAACGCGGTGACCTGCGGGTTACCATCGCTACCAGAAACCCGACAGCGGATATCGCCATTGGCGCCTCTGTGGCGTGCTCGGGGGTCTGCCTGACGGTCGTTGCGCGCGCCGGTCATGAATTCAGCGTCGATGTCAGTGGAGAGACGCAAAGCCGCACGGCGCCGGGACAATGGCTACCGGGCTATCGTCTCAACCTCGAACGCGCGCTCAAGGTTGGTGACGAACTCGGCGGGCATATCGTTACCGGCCATGTCGATGCCATCGGGACGATTGTCGATACCGGTGCCGACGGTGATTCGCTGAGGGTCGAAATCGCTGTTCCACCGGCACTCGCGCCCTTCATCGCGCCCAAGGGTTCGATCGCGATGGATGGCGTATCGTTGACCGTCAACACCGTCACTGATCAAATCGATGGCACAGCGCATTTCACCGTCAACATCATTCCGCATACCGCTCAATGGACGACCTTCGATGCCGTTAAGTCCGGCGACTCGGTGAATATCGAGATCGATACTCTGGCTCGCTACCTCTCGCGGATGCAGCAAGTCGTGTCACAGCGTCAACCTGCCGATTGACATTATGATGTGATGAGCCAATTGCGCTCTCACACTAAAATGTGAGAGCCGCCAATGATTATCACAGACCGCCTCCGCGCCCTTGTCGCCGATGGCAGCGAGACCAAATCGGGCATTGCCCGCGCGGCCGGCCTTCATGCAAATTCGCTGCGCAGTCTTGATGATGCTGACTGGAACCCCACCGCCGAAACGCTGCGCAAGCTCGAAACCTGGCTACTGACGCGTGAGCAGGGCCCGGCGCTCGCCAGCGTGCAGGAGATTATCAACGAGGCGCGCAACGGCCGGATGTTCATTCTCGTTGATGACGAGGACCGCGAGAACGAGGGCGACCTTGTCATTCCCGCCCAGATGGCGACGCCTGACGCGATCAACTTCATGGCGCGTTACGGCCGCGGGCTGATTTGCCTGGCGCTGGCGTCGGACAGGGTGAAACAGCTTGGCCTGCCGCTGATGGCGCAGCACAATGGAACCCGTCATTCCACCGCCTTCACCGTGTCGATCGAGGCGCGCGAAGGCGTCACCACCGGCATTTCGGCCGGGGACCGGGCGCGAACGATTGCGGTCGCCATCGATGGCAGCAAGGGGCCAGGTGAAATCGTCACCCCGGGCCATGTCTTCCCGCTCGTTGCCCGCGATGGCGGCGTGTTGGTACGCGCCGGCCACACCGAAGCCTCGGTTGATGTGGCGCGGCTCGCCGGGCTCAACCCCTCGGGTGTCATCTGCGAGATCATGAACGACGATGGCGAGATGATGCGCCTGCCCGAGCTTATCGTCTTTGCGAGGGCGCACGGTCTCAAGATCGGCACTATTCAGGATCTTATTGCGTACCGCCACGCCCATGACCGACTGGTGAAATGCGTTGCTGAGACGAAGGTCACCAGCTGGCACGGCGGCGAGTGGACCGCCAAGACTTATGTCAACACCGCTGAATATGCCGAGCATATGGTGCTGCAGAAGGGCCGGGTCGAACCTGGCAAGCCTACCCTCGTACGCGTCCACACCATGTCGATGTTCACCGATATGTTTTACGAGGCAAATGACCGTGCTGGCCAGTTGCAACGCTCGATGGACGTGATCGGCGCGGAAGGCGCCGGCATCGTCGTCATCATCCGCGACTCGGCGCCGACGGCGATTTCATCGCAGATGAAGGCCAAGGGCGAAGGCGAGCCGGTCCAGCTCCGCGATTATGGCATCGGCGCGCAGATCCTTGTCGATCTTGGTGTGACCGACATGATCTTGCTCACCAATGCCCATCGCACCATCGTCGGCATCCAAGGCTATGGCCTGCATGTCGTCGACGAACGCGCCATCCCTGCGCATCCGCTCGCGGCCTGAGTCGCCTGCCCAATTTTCTGTCGAAGGACCGCTTATGCCGCATTTTCTGATCGTCGAAGCCCGCTTCTATGGCGCCATCGCCGATGCGCAACTCGAAGGTGCCGCCGCGGCGCTTGCGGCGGCCGGCGCCACGTTCGAAGTGCTAACCGTGCCGGGAGCGCTTGAAATCCCCGCTGCGATTGCCTTTGCCGATTCGTCTGGCGCCTTCGATGGCTATGTAGCCCTCGGCTGCGTTATCCGCGGCGAAACATATCATTTTGAGGTAGTAGCGGGCGAAAGCGCTCGCGGGCTGATGGCGCTCAGCCTTGATGGCCTTGCGATTGGCAACGGCATCTTGACCGTTGAGACTGAAAAGCAGGCTTGGGCGCGGGCGCGGAAGGCCGAGAAGAACAAGGGTGGCGAGGCCGCAAAAGCGGCGCTGGCGATGATCGCAGTCAGGTCGGCTTATGTATGATTTAGCCCTGTTTGCTTGATAAGAGCTTTAGGGAATAAAAAATAATTAAATAATCACAAACACGCAAACATTTTATAACGATCTTGCAGAATCTTTAATTACAAATATGTAGCAAAGTTAGGTATAAGACGATGACAATTAGGAGCGAAACGCATTTTAGACAAGCAGACTGCAAATATGGGCAATTCTACTA
Organism: Polymorphobacter sp.; assembly: GCA_043754785.1. Lineage (GTDB taxonomy): Bacteria > Pseudomonadota > Alphaproteobacteria > Sphingomonadales > Sphingomonadaceae > Sandarakinorhabdus. Next base: position 2,998 of record JAYUUE010000249.1, read on the forward strand.
CTTTGACGGTGATGATACAATATTTAGATCATTGTAACTATATGGAGAGTGGGCAGAAGCAGAAGTTTTTATTTTCTCACAAATCGTTCGTCCTGGAGATACCGTTGTAGAAGCCGGCGCCAATATAGGCATTCACACATTGCCATTAGCGCGGCTTATTGGCGGGAATGGTATTATACATGCTTTTGAGCCAATGCTTTGCAATAATCAATTGTTGTGTGCAAATGTCGTTTTTAATGGCTTTAACAATGTTAGAACCTATCAGATGGGATTAGGTGAAAGATGCGAAATTCTGCCTTTTCCGCAAGTACAAGTGAACCAAGTAACAAATTACGGGGCTATCGGACTTTATTCTAGCAAGATAGTTCCAGATGCGCCGCAACTGCCGTGTGGCATAGCGACTATTGATAGTTTAAATCTTACGAAACTTGATTTCGTAAAAATAGATGTTGAAGGACATGAGCGCGAAGTAATTTTGGGAGGAATGGAAAGTATCGCACTGTTCCGGCCTGCCATTCTAGTCGAAACGATAGATC
>JAYUUE010000250.1:0-3522 GCA_043754785.1 Polymorphobacter sp.
AACCCCGAGCCTGCCGGCCTTGGACGGCCGCACAAGCGTCCAAATCCGATCCCGACGACCGACCACCCAAAAAGCGTCAAGCTCCCTGGTTCCAGCCGCGGCAGGGATTGTGGCGAGAGGATACGGCGGAACCTCAACGCAGTCGCGCTGCGAAAAAATCGAGAACGCGGCGGCTGGTGGCAGACGAAAATTGGTGCGCGGCATAAGCCACGAACAGCTGGTCCGAAATGTCTTTGCCGAACATGGCATAAGCTGCCGGAATGATCGGCATCAGATTGACATCGTTGGGGTCGGACTTTTGGTAATCGCTTAAATCAAGCAGGTTGGCCGATTGCAACGCGGTTTAGATTGCCATCGAGTCGGCTAGGCTGAGCCCGACAATCTGAGCGAAGCGCGACGGATAAACAGCGCTCGGGGCAACGACCATATAGGCCGTCGCAATATTGCGGGCGGCAAGCGCATTCGAATTGGTCAAGGCATCGGTGTTGCGCATCTGATCCTCGCGCGTGTCATTCTGCGCCATCGTCCAGATCCCGGGCACCGTCGTTGCAGCGGCGATTGCGGGTGGCCCCGGCACGCAATGCTGATGGCTCGCCTTCCAGTTGAGGAGAAAGGCGACCCGCAAGGCATTGCCGGCGCCGGCCGAATGACCCGAGCCGAACAATGGAGTCGCGGCCGACAGCAGGCCCTTGCTGGTCAACAGCGCAATCAGCGCCTGGATGTTCGCGACATCGACATTTGCCGCCGGATTTGCCTGGTTGACGGTGCCATCCCATGTCCGATTGACACGATCATTGCTGACGAGCGAGACCACAGCATAGCCATCGGCGACGGCATCGCGCGCGAACTTCAATTCCTCGGTCTTGACGAACTGCGTGCCGCCGTTGCCGCCGGCGCCGTGGAAGCGGAAAATGACGCCGCGCGGCAGCGCGCGCGGGAAAAACCAATAGGCGTTGACGGCGCTGGCACTGGAAGCTGGCACGCCGTTCAACACCGTCGTCTGCGGCGTGAATTGTGCAAGCGGCCGGTACGTGGCGGTGATACTGGTATTCGTGGCCAGCGGCGTCGTGCCGCTGCGGCGCTCGCCGGGCGTGAGAAGGATGGCCGCACCGCCCGTCCATTTATCGAACACCTGCCCCACCGGGTCGGCATCGGCAAAGACGTCAAGCGTCGCGCCCAGCGTCTTGCTCGCCGCCTGGATGCCGCTGACAACTGTCAAGGTAGCGGATGTGGGGGTCGGGGCTGGCATTGGGGTTGGGGTCGGGGTCGGGGTCGGGGTCGGGGTCGGGGATGGCGTTGGGGTCGGACTGTTTGAAGAGCCGCTGCACGCTGCCGTGACGGCGGCCAACCCGAAGACCAGGGCATGGCGGCGATGGATGAGCGTCGTCATGGCACTGAAACTCCGGAAAGCGCCGGGCGCCTGTGACGGGAAGATTGCAGGCCGAACGAGCCTTGAAGACCATACGGTTGAGCCCCTCGCAAACCCCCGCGCCAAGGCAGTCACGCGGCGTTCGGGCGTCCTTGCGTCACGGCCCGTAACGGCCCCACCCTTTATCGGGCAACATCGCAGAACCTGATCCGGCAACACCTGCCTGTGGGACGCATCCTCTGTTGCAAATCCCGGCCTTATGCGAGCTCCGCCAAAAACTCCGTCACTTGACGCCGGATCGCCGCTTGCTCGTCCGCATCGAACCGGTCCCAGCCATCATACATCCGCCACAGCCGCTGGTTGTCCTTCAGCACTTCGCGGTGCCGCGCCAGAAAATCCCAATACAGGCTGTTGAACGGGCACGCGCCAACGCCGGTGCGCTTCTTCACGTCGTACCGGCATCCGCGGCAATAGTTCGACATCCGATTGATGTACGCCCCGCCGGCGGCATAGGGTTTGCTGCCCATCAGGCCACCATCGGCAAACTGGCTCATGCCGATGACGTTGGGGGTTTCCACCCATTCATAGGCGTCGTCGTACACCGCCAGGAACCATTCATGCACCTGATGCGGGTCCACGCCCGTAAGCATCGCGAAATTGCCGAGCACCATCAGCCGCTGGATATGATGCGCATGGGCGTTGCGCCGCGTCGCCCCCACCGCTTCGGCGAGGCAGCGCATGTCGGTCTGCCCGGTCCAATAGAACGCCGGCAGGTCGCGTGTCGCCGCCAGATGGTTGCGCGCGGTGTAATCCGGCCCGGCGATCCAGTGAATCCCCCGCACATATTCGCGCCAGCCGAGGATCTGCCGGATGAAACCCTCCGCTGCGTTGATCGGCACAGCCCCCGCCCGATGCGCTGCGTCGGCCGCTTCGCAAACTTCCAACGCCGATAACAGCCCGCAATTGATCAAGGGTGACAGCTGGCTGTGGAACAGCTCATCCTCGCCCGCCACCATCGCATCTTGATAATCGCCGAACTGCGCCAGGCGATTCTCGACGAAATCCTCCAGGCACAGCAGCGCATCGGCGCGCGTCACCGCATGGCCGAACGGCAACAGGTCGCCAAAGTGGTTGCCGAACCGCGCCGCCACCAATGTCAGCACATCGGCCGTCACCGCATCGGGCGCAAACGCCGGCACCGCCGGATAGCGCAGGCCCTTGGGCGGCGTCTTGCGGTTCTCCGCATCAAAGTTCCACGCGCCGCCGGCCGGCTCGGCGCCGGTCATCAACAGCCCGGTGCGCCGCCGCATCACCCGGTAGAAATCCTCCATCACCAGGCGCTTGCGCCCTTGCGCCCACTCGGCGAACCCGGCGCGGCTGCACAGGAACCGATCGTCGGGCAAGACCGTGCACGGCACCCCGGTCAACGCGCCCCAACCGCGCTGGGCATCGAGCACTCGCCACTCGCCCGCCTCCACCGTGACGATGCGTAACGCGCCGTGCCGCACCACAACCCGCGCCACCTCGCCGTCGAAGCTCTGGCTGTTCGCCGGATCATCGAGCGTCACATAGTCGACCGTCCAGCCGGCGCCGCGCAGTTCCTCCGCAAAATGCCGCATTGCTGAAAACAGGAACGCCAGCTTCTTCTGGTGATGGCGGACACTGGTTGCTTCGGCACCCACCTCCATCAACAGCACCACGGAATCGGCCTTGTCGGCAGCACGCAACGAGGCCAACCCAAGGCTCAGCTGATCACCGAGCACGACGATCAGCGTCGTCATCGCCGCTCACCGGCATAATACACCAGGCTGCACGCCACTGCGACCGCGCCGAGCAGATGCCACACGGCATGGCCCTGCAACAGGCTGTCCGGCGCGCATATCACCCGCGTCTGGTCAAGAATCCAGATGCCGAAGGCCAGCGCATTGGCCGCCAACCCGGCGAGCAGCCAACGACCGCGCACCCCCACCCGGCGGGGCCGCGCCAGCCACCATTCGACCACTATTGCCACGACAAGTAGCACCGCAAATGCCCAGCGCCGCGTGTCGGGCACCTGCCACAGCAGCCCGATCAACCCGCCGGCAACCGCGATATAAAAGGCAATCGCCGCCGCCGGGGTCAGCCCACGCCAGCGCATCACCGCCCAGGTCAAG
>JAYUUE010000251.1:0-10647 GCA_043754785.1 Polymorphobacter sp.
AACTGGGGATGGCATGACCGATGTGATCGGCCATGCGCGTGCCTCGATTGCGCGCGGCTCCAAAAGCTTTGCAATGGCGTCGCAATTGTTTGATCCCGAAACGCGCGACCGGGCGACGCTGCTCTATGCCTGGTGCCGGCATACCGATGATGTCATCGACGGCCAGGTGTTCGGGGAGGGCCGCAACGATGATACGCGCCCACCGGCTGAACGGTTGGCGGACGTCGAGCGACTGACCGAAATGGCGCTGGCCGGCCACCCTACCGGTTATAACGCCTATGAAGCACTTGCGCGGGTGGTGCGCGAAACCGCGATGCCGCCGCAATATCCGCTCGACCTTGTCCATGGTTTCCGCATCGATATGGAGGAGCGGCCGTTCCGCACTTTCGACGATACGTTGGCCTATTGCTATCATGTGGCCGGCTGTGTCGGCGTGATGATGGCGATCATCATGGGCGTTTCCCCCGACGACCAGCCGACGCTCGACCGCGCCTGTGATCTGGGTATCGCGTTTCAGCTTAACAATATCGCGCGTGACGTGCTCGAAGATGCCATGAATGGGCGGCGTTACGTTCCCGATGACTGGCTTGCGAGTGTCGATCTGACGCCGAACAGCTTTGCCTTTCCGGCCAACCGCAGGCAATTGGCGCGGCTGGTGTCGCGGCTGGTATTCGCAGCGGAGGAGTACGAAGCGTCGGCGCGATTCGGGACTTCAGTGCTGTCCTGGCGTGCGGCGTGGGCGGTTTTGGCGGCGTCGCGGATTTATGGCGGTATCGGAAGGAAAGTGCGCGATGCCGGCGCCGAAGGGCTGGAAAATCGCATGAGCACCAGCAAGGCAGAGAAGCTGCGGGCGGTGTCGGTGGCCTTGACCGAGACGATGGGGCGGTCACGGCGCTGGCCGGTGCCAGGGCCGGCACGGAACGGGTTATGGACGCGGCCGCGCCGAGCATAAGCGAACGGCGCGACCCAAATCATGCGGCTGCGGCAAACTTCGCCTCTGTACGATCTCACGCTGGGGGAGGGTTGACTAGCGCGCCCAGTGTTCGGCGTTGTCGACCATATCCATCTCGGCGCGCATTTTGGCAGATAACCGGATTTTGCCAGTGCCATTGGCAGCAAGTTGGACCTTCAACACGCGAATCGGCGGGGCGTACAGAAATCCGTAGCTTATGCTGCCCTGTCTGGATTCGACGACATGGTGAAGGCGGTGGGCCTGGACAATGCGTTTGAGATAACGCTGTTGCGGATTCCAGCTGTGTTTGAGGCGGCGGTCAACCAATATGTAGTGGAAGCCGAAATAAATCGCGCCATAGGCGGTAATGCCGGCGCCGATGGCCGTGATCATCGGGATATTCTGGCTCGTACCAATGAGCAGCAGGATGATCGACGCCACGGCGCCCATCACGGCGAACCAGTCGTTTTTCTCGAACGGCCCGGTGCGCGGTTCGTGATGCGATTTGTGCAATGACCAAAGGAAGCCGTGCATGACCCATTTGTGGGAGACGATTGCCAGTATCTCCATTACGCCAACGACCAGCAACGCGACGAAAAGGCCTTGCCAGACGTTGATGGACGGGATGCGTTCGAGAAGCGACATCCAGCCCATATAAGCATTGCGCACACGCTTTGCACGTCGCTGCTTGTCGCACTGCGGCGTGGCTGGCAAACAGCGATGTATGCCTTCCAGGAGACCGTCACTTGTCCGCACGCCATGCGTCGCTGATTGCGTTCGCCCTTCTCGCCGGCTGCGCAACGCCGTCACAGCGAATCACGACCAGGCTAACCGAGCTGGGCATGGCGCCGAAACAGGCCAAATGCATGGGGGATGGTTTTGCGCAACGTTTGAACGCCGGCCAATTGCAGCGACTGAGTGAGATTGCCCGTTTGAACAGGGGCCGTATCGGCCGGATGACCCTATCCGACATAGCCGGCGCGCTCAATAAAAACGGTGATGAGGCGCTTGTCGCTGAGGTGCTGCGTATCGGGCTACGCTGTGCCTTTTGAGCGCCGTTTCCGACGAAACGTTCAGCGGCTGGCCCCGGCGGGGTAAGGCACGCCTGCGCGAATGCGCTGTGAGAAGCCGGAGTCGGGTGGCGGCGCCGCGGCACGCGGACCGATGCGGGCCGCCGCAACTAGGTCGGGCAGTGGCACGGCGCGACTGACGAATTCATTGTCGCGTAAATAGGACGGCAGTCGCCCCGGTAACAGGATCCGCCAATCGAGCCGGATGCGCGGATCGAGGCGCCGAGCCATGCCGAAGATCACCGTCGTGCAATTTGCCGTTAGGCTATTGTACCAGCGCGGTCTGGCACTCACCTCATTGGCCATTTGCACATATTCGTTCAACAAGCCGCGCACCGTTGCCGCCTGCATGTCGAGCCTGAAGAGGCGGACATCCTCACCGCGCACCGTGCTGCGTACCTTAACAATGTCGCGTTCATCGGCCGCAAGAATGGCGAGCTCGAAGGTCTTGAAGAAGCCGGCCGTTGATGAAAATTTCTCGCCTTTTTCGCGGCGGATTTCGACAGAGAAGGCTAGCGGCTGGCTGTCGGCGAAGTTGAAGCTCATGATTGCATGAGCCACGGATTCGCCGGCCCAATAGGATAGAAACAGATCAGCGCTCTGGAGTTTGCGGAGGCTGTACCGCCGGGTTTCCCATAGTTCGTCGAAATCGCTGTCGCTGCGCCAGGTGAAGTTTCGGACGTTGGAGACGGTCAGCACGTCGCCGCTGATCTGCGCTTGCGCCACATGCGCCACATCGGGCTGCCAGTTGCGATTATTCGACGGCAGGATGGTGGCCCACCAGCCGAGCAGCGTCGCCCATAGCGGGATCACGATACCCGATGCGACCAGCGGCTTGTGCTTCCAAAACAGAATGATGGCCGCCAGCATGGCAATTGCGAACAAGACCGCCACGGCGCCGCGCCCGACTTCAATCAACGGCAATCGCAGCCACAGGGCCATGCTGCCCCACAGCGTCGCCGGCGCCAGCACGAGCAACATGAGGAGCAACCGGCCGATCAATCGAATCAGAATTGTGCCTCGTAGCGTTCAAGGCCTCTGGCGAGATCGGCAATCAGGTCGTCAGGATGTTCAAGGCCGATGGACAGGCGCACGACCGGTCCGGACCATTGTACCTTGGTCGCCGTGCGGATCGGCGCAATGTTGACCGGTACGACGAGCGATTCAAAGCCGCCCCAGGAAAAGCCGATACCGAAATGCGCAAGGCCATCGATCAGCGCTGCCGTATGAGACCGCCGGCCGCGTTTCAGCACAAAACCAAACAGCCCCGACGCGCCCGAAAAATCGCGCTTCCACAAATCATGTCCCGGATGCGAAGCCAGCGCCGGGTGAAGGACACGCTCGACAGCCGGGTGCCGGGACAGCCAGCGCGCAATGGTCAGCGCGCTTGCCTCCGCACGATCGAGCCGAACCTCAAGCGTCCGCAACCCGCGGAGCGCCAGCGCCGCATCGTCGGCACCGACATGATAGCCGAGCCGATAGGTGGTGTTTTTCAGTCGCGGCCAGGTCGCCGCATTGGCAGTGGCGGCGCCCATCAACAGATCGCTGTGGCCGCCAACATATTTGGTCAGTGCCGAAAGGCTGATGTCGCACCCCAGCGCCAATGGTTGCAGCCGCAATGCTGTGCCCCAGGTGTTGTCGAGCATGGTCACGACACCGCGCGCTTTAGCCGCGGCGGCAATTGCCGGTACATCCTGAATTTCAAAGCTGAGTGACCCCGGTGATTCGAGCAGAATCGCCTTGGTGTCAGGCTGGATCAACAAAGCGATATCACTGCCTACACAGGGGTCGAAATATCGGACGCTCACCCCAAAGCGCGCCAGGATCTGGTCGGCGAACTGCCGCGTTGGTACATAGGCACTGTCAGTGATCAACACGTCATCGCCGGTGGCAACGACTGACAGCATGGCGGTCGTGATCGCAGCGACGCCTGAGGGGAACAGCTTGGTGCCAGCAGCGCCAGGCTCGAGCCCCGTAAGCGCATCTTCCAACGCCCATTGTGTCGGCGTGCCGCGCCGGCCGTAATATAGCCCAGCATCGGGATCGGCTATCGACGCATCGAGGTCAGCGAGCGTATCGAACAGGATCGTAGAGGCACGCATCACCGGCGGGTTGACGATGCCTTCCGAAAATCCAGGTCCGCGCCCGGCATGGACGAGGCGAGTGCCGATGCCGACGGCGCCGGGGTGATGCGGAGGTTGGCGGCGCGGGGTCATGCGTCCGTGCTAATGACTTTTGCGCGGGCGTGCTAGGTCACCCCCCGGTCACGACCGGATTATGGGAATTGGCACCCCATTCGCTCCAACTGCCATCGTAAATCGCGACCTTACCATTGCCGATCAGCGCGGCGCCGAACGCCAGCACCGCCGACGTGACGCCAGAGCCGCACGTGCCGATCACCGGCTTGTCAAGGTCGATGCCGGCCGCATCAAAGGCCGCCTTGATAGCGTCGCAGGTTTTATAGGTTCCATCGTCGTTGAGCAGAGTGTCGAACGGCAGGTTTTTCGATCCGGGGATATGACCGCTGCGCAGCCCGGCGCGCGGTTCGGGCTCGGTGCCGGCAAAGCGGCCGGCGGAGCGTGCATCGACAACCTGTTCGACCTTGGTTCGCAGATTGTCCGTCATTGCCTTGGCATCACGGACAAGCGATTTATCGGCCCAGACGGTGAAATGGCGATGGCGGACGATGGGCTTGCCACTTTCGGTCGCGCGGCCTTCGCCTTGCCATTTTGCGAAGCCACCGTCGAGCACCGCGACTTCATGGGCGCCGAACAGAGTCAGCATCCACCAGACCCGCGCCGCAGAGCGCAATGGCGAATTGTCGTAGACTATGATGCGGCTGCCATCGCCCAAGCCCAGTGCCTGCATGCGGCTGGCGAACTTTTCGGCTGCCGGCAGCATATGCGGCAATGGCGAAGTCAGATCGGACACTTCATCGATATCAAAGAAAACGGCGCCCGGAATATGCGCGGCTTCAAATTCGGCGCGGGCGTTGCGGCCATGACCGGCGAGAAACATCGTGGCATCAATCACACGAATATCGGTCTTGCCAAGCTCGGCGGCCAGCCATTCGGTGGTTACCAGCAATTCCATGTTACGCTCCCGCAAAATCTTGTTCGTTGCTGCGTGACATAGTGGCGGTAACCCGCCATGTCATCATGGATGAAGCAGGTTTCGCGGCGGGTCGTGGCATGACGGACACTTTACATCTGGGCCGGACTTCGGTGTTGCCCGCGTCACCCGAAGCGGCCGTGCTCGATTACCCGCCCAACCCTCGGCCCGGCAGCCCATATGTGGTGCGATTTTCGGTGCCGGAATTTACGTCGCTGTGCCCCGTCACCGGACAGCCGGATTTCGCCCACCTCGTTATCGATTACGTTCCGGCAGCAACGATTGTCGAATCGAAGTCGTTGAAACTATTTCTCGGCGCATTTCGCAATCACGCCGGATTCCATGAGGATTGCACCGTCGGTATAGGCCAGCGATTATTTGGTGAGATGGCGCCGGCTTGGCTGCGGATTGGCGGATATTGGTATCCGCGCGGGGGGATCCCGATAGATGTGTTCTGGCAATCGGGTGTGGCCCCAGCGGGGTTGTGGCTGCCCGATCAAGGAGTGCAGGGGTATCGTGGGCGGGGGTAGTGTATGAAGGCAGTTTTGACGGCGCTGGCGCTGGCGCTGATGGCAACGCCGGCTGTGGCACAAGTTTTGGCACCGGTTACGGCGGCGCCGACTGCCGGCGACCTGCGGTTGAAGACGATCTATGACGCCGAATGGGATTGGCGACTGCAGGAGTTTGTCCAGGTCATGGATGGCCTGCGGAGTAAAGATGGCGATCGGTTCCCGAGCGTTGCACCGGTCGATTGGGCAAGGCGCAAGGTTTATTGGCAGAACGTCATGGCTGATATGGCGCAAATCCCGGACGCCGATCTGTCGTCAGAAGGACGGGTCAACAAAGCGGTGCTCACCGAGTCGTTACGGGCCCAGGTCGCCAATATCGGCTGGCGGACCTATGAAGCGCCGATCAATAGCGACACGTTTTTCTGGGGTGAGGTGAAACCCTATTCGGCGCTGGAGAATGCCGCTGAATATCGGCGTTATCTGAAGCGTCTTGCCGTGGTGCCGCGCTATTTCGACGAAAATGTCGCCAACATGCGCGCCGGCATGAAGCGTGGATTCACGGTGCCGCGCATTGCATTGGCAGGACGCGACACGACGATTGTGCCATTCACCAAGACAGGGCCTGATAATCCACTGTTCGACGTGTTCAAAATTATGCCCGATGCAATCCCCGCAGCGGAGCAGGCGGCTATGCGCGCCGAGGCGGCGCATGTGATCGACGCCACGGCGGTGCCGGCCTACGTGCGGCTGCTCGGCTTCATGCAGGGCGAATATATGCCGGCGGCGCGTGCCACGATCGCAGCGGCAGACTTGCCAGGCGGCAAAGCATTCTACCGCGACCAGATTCGCGAATATACGACGCTCGATTTGGTGCCTGCGGCGATCCATGCCATCGGGTTGAAGGAAGTGGAACGCATCGATGCCGATATGAAGGCGACGATTGCCAAAACCGGCTTCAAGGGGAGTTTTCTCGAGTTTTTGCAGTTTTTGCGGACCGATCCACAATTTTACGCCAAGACGCCGGCAGAATTGCTGGGCGTTGCATCCTATGTCGCCAAACGCATGGACGGCAAATTGAAGGATGTCTTCACCGTTTTGCCGCGTTATCGCTTCACCATTCGGCCAGTGCCGGATGCGATTGCGCCGATTTACACGTCGGGACGCGGCGGACTGTCGGCTTGTTTGTTCAACACCTATGACCTGAAATCGCGCCCGCTGTACAATCTCACGTCGCTGGTGCTGCACGAATGCGTGCCCGGCCACAGTCATCAGGCGGCGCTGGCACTGGAGTCACCGGATCGACCAGCGTTTCGGCGCGAAAGCTATTTTTCGGGCTATGGCGAGGGCTGGGGACTGTACACGGAATGGCTGGGAACGAAGTTGGGGATGTACGAAACACCCTATGACGAGTTCGGCCGCGAAACCTTCGAAATGTGGCGTGCGGCGCGGCTGGTGATTGATACCGGCATTCATTCGATGGGGTGGAGCCGCCGCCAGGCGATTGATTATCTGTCCGGCCATACGGCGTTGGCGAAGCTCGATATCGAGAATGAAGTCGACCGTTACATCAGCTGGCCGGGCCAGGCGCTGGCCTACAAGCTCGGCGAGCTGAAGATACGCGAACTGCGGAAACAAGCTGAAGCGGAACTGGGCGACGCGTTCGACCAGCGGCCGTTTCACGATGCGCTGCTCAATATGGGATCGGTGCCGCTGCCGGTGATGGAGGCCGAAATGCAGCGGTGGATCGCGAAACAGAGGGTCAAGGCGGTCAAATAGGACCCCTTCACCCGGGCCTGCATTGCAACGCATATGGCCTTTGCAGCGGCGCCCCGTCTCTTCGCCCGTCAGGAATTTGGGGTTTCAGGGCAATCCCGTAATTTTGTGAGCCTGGAGGCCGAGGCGCCAACGCGGGTGGGTGAGGCAATAAGCGATCGCTGCCTGGGTGTTGGCCTCGCGGGACGGGCCGTCCATTGGTTGCAGGAAGAAATGTTCGAAATTGAGGTGTTCGAACCGGTCGGGCATCGCCATGGGTTGGGGAAATACCAACTTCAGTTCGCTCCCGGACGTCAGTTTGAGAGGCGCCGCAGCCTTGGGGCTAACGCAAATCCAGTCGATGCCAAGCGGCGCGTCTTGCGTGCCGTTGGTTTCGACGGCGATGGAAAATTGGCAGGCATGAAGCGCGTCGATCAGCGGCGTGTCGAGTTGCAGCAGCGGTTCGCCGCCGGTGCAGACGATCAGGCGGTGGTCAGAAAATTCGCCCCATGTCGCGGCGGCAGTCGCAGCGAGCGTCGCTGCATCGGCGAATTTGCCGCCCCCATCACCATCGGTGCCGACGAAATCGGTATCGCAGAAAGTGCAGATGGCGGCGGCGCGGTCCTGTTCGCGGCCAGTCCACAGGTTGCAGCCGGCAAAGCGCAGAAAGACGGCGCGGCGGCCGGTCTGACCGCCTTCCCCTTGCAGGGTCAGGAAGATTTCTTTTACAGCGTAGGTCACGGAGCGGTCCAACGAAAATGGCCCACGCAGGTCAAAGCGCCGGATCCGCAACGCCCGCTTCTGCGAAGCCCTTGGCGCGCAAGCGGCAGCTGTCGCATTCACCGCAGGGTGTGCCCGATGCGCTGGGGTCGTAGCAGCTCCAGGTCAGGGCCATCGGCGCGCCGATGGCGAGCGCTGCGATGACGATATCCGCCTTGGTCATGGCAGCCAGCGGTGTATTGATGCGAAATTGCGCACCTTCGACACCGGCTTTGGTGGCGGCGTTGGCCATGGCTTCGAATGCCGCGATGAATTCCGGCCGGCAATCGGGATAGCCTGAATAGTCCAGCGCGTTGACGCCGATGAAAATGTCGCGCGCGCCAGCGGCTTCGGCCCAGCCTAGCGCCACTGACAGGAAGATTGTGTTGCGCGCGGGCACGTAAGTAACGGGGATGCCGGGCTTGACGCCGGATTTCGGCACGGCGATTTCATCGGTTAGTGCCGATCCGCCGAAGCCGCGCAGATCAAGTGGTAGCACGATATGACGTTCGGCGCCGAGCGCTGTAGCGACCTTTGCCGCATGGGTCAGCTCGACGCGGTGGCGCTGGTTATAATCGATGGTCAGCGCCAGCAGGCGATAGCCTTCCGCCTTGGCCATCGCCGCCACTGTGGTCGAATCCAGACCGCCCGATAACAGGACAACGGCCAGACGCTGGCTCATGCCGCAATCCGCCAGACGCGGGCGCAAAACTTGCAATCAACGCCGATCATCCCGTCGTCACCGCGCATATCGGCGCGTTCGGTTTCGGGAAAGCTTTCGATGACCTGGCGGATGTGGGCCGGGTTGCACCGGCAGCCGCGTGTCGGCGTCGCGCCTTCGGTGATGCGGACCTCCTCCTCGTGAAACAGCCGCCAGAGGAGAGTTTCGGAGGCGACATTGGGGTCAGTCAGTTCTGCGGCGCGCGTCGTATCAGCCAGCGTCGCAATGTGCTGCCAATCAGGGTGGAAATCGACGAGATCGAGCCGCTCCCCCCCAAGCTCGCGCCGCGCCAGATGCTGCACAAGCAGCCCGCCGGCGATCCATCCGGTCGTCGAATCGCCGGTAACGCCGATCTTGATCAGCGTCGGCAGCTGTTCAGAGTTGGCAAAATAGCCTTCGATAGCTTCGGCAACGCTGGCACCCTCCAGCGGCACTATGCCTTGGTAGCGTTCACTGGCCGCCGTCTGATCAAGGGTGATCGCCAGATGGCCGCTGCCGAAAAATTCGCTCAAGGTCAGGCCGTCGGCGATGTCGGCTTGATCATCGAAATTCAGATAGCCGCGGACCGCCCCGGCCCTGTAGTCACAGACCAGCAGGTTGACTACGCCGCCTTTGGATTGCGCCTGAAGAGTCAATTGACCACCGTCCCGGCGCAGCGTGGCGCCGAGCAGGGCGGTCACTGTCAAGGCTTCGGCCAGCAAACGCGCCAGTGGCGCCGGATAATCATGCGCCGCCAGCACGGCGCCCAGCGCTGCATCGAGCCGCACCATCTGGCCGCGCACATTTCGCGCCGGAACGCTGAACCCGAGCGAGCGGTCCGCAACGGGCGCAATCCCTTCGATCACAATTTGCCTAAGCTCCAAAGCAGGATCGCCTTTTGCACGTGCAGGCGGTTCTCGGCTTCGTCCCAGACCGCCGATTGCGCGCCGTCGATTACGTCAGCCGTGACTTCCTCGCCGCGATGCGCCGGAAGGCAATGCAGGAAAAGCGCCTCCGGCTGCGCCTTTGCCATGACACCGGCGTTGACCTGGAACGGCATCATGGCGCCCAATTTGTCCTTGCCCGATATCTGGCCCATCGACACCCAGGTATCGGTGACGACGACTTCGGCGCCTTCAACCGCAGCGGCGGCCGAGCGGACCAGATCGATGCTGCCACCACGGCAGCCGGCAGTGGCGAGCACCGCCTGGTCGGGATCATAGCCGTGCGGCACTCCGAGTTTGAGATCGAACCCCAAGACGGATGCCGCCTCGATCAGCGAGTTGGCCATATTGTTGCCGTCGCCGAGATAGGCCCAACTGCTGCCTTTGACCGGACGACCTGTGCGTTCTTCAAAGGTCATGATGTCGGCCATGACCTGGCACGGGTGACTGATGTCGGTCAGCGCGTTGATCACCGGCACGCCGGCATGATCGGCGAGCGTTTCGACGGTGGCATGGCTGTTGCTGCGGATCATGATCGCGTCGACCATGCGGCCGAGGACGCGCGCGGTGTCCTCGATGGTTTCGCCGCGTCCGAGTTGCATGTCCATGGTCGACGTGACAATGCTGGTGCCGCCCAGTTGCCGAATGGCCGTATCGAAACTGAAGCGGGTACGCGTGCTCGGCTTTTCGAATATCATCGACAGGATGTGCCCGGCGAGCGGCGCATCATCGTCCACCCGGCCGCGCGGCCAGGCGGTGCGTCCGGCCTTGCGGCGATGCGCTTCATCGAGAATGGCGCGAAGACCCGCCGTTTTTGGCGAGGCAAGATCGAGAAAATGCGGCATTGAGT
>JAYUUE010000252.1:0-3521 GCA_043754785.1 Polymorphobacter sp.
CTGCTGTTTCTTGGCTCGTCGTGCATCTATCCGCGTGACGCTGAACAGCCAATTTCGGAAACTGCGTTGCTGTCGGGGCCGCTGGAGGCAACGAATGAATGGTATGCCATTGCCAAGATCGCCGGCATCAAGCTGTGCCAAGCGTATCGTCGCCAGCACGGCTGCGATTTTATCGCAGCGATGCCGACCAATCTTTATGGTGCCGGTGACAATTATCATCGTGAAAACAGCCATGTGATCCCGGCGTTGATCGGCAAACTGGACGAAGCGGTGCGCAGCGGCGCCGCGACGGTGGAAATCTGGGGTACAGGGACACCGCGGCGCGAATTCATGCACGTCGACGATCTCGCCGATGCATGTGTATTCCTCCTCGGCCAATATTCGGCATCGGACCACATCAATATCGGCGTCAGCGCCGATGTGTCGATCGCCGAGCTGGCAGGGCTCATCGGATCGACTGCCGGCTTCACCGGTGAATTCCGCTTCGATACCTCAAAGCCGGACGGCACGCCGCGCAAATTGATGAACAGCGACCGGCTGCGCGGGCTCGGTTGGGCGCCATCGATCAATCTCGAGACCGGTCTGACCGATGCTTATGCCTGGTATCAGGCCAATCGGCGCAGCGCACGACATTAGAACGCCGCGCGCCAGCCAGGCGGCAAATCAGCCGGGCGCCCTATAAATTGCCCGATCTTGGCGAGATATTTCGACCAGATCAGGGCTTTGCTGGAGCCGATCTTCTGTTCTCGCAGCACCTGGAGCATTTCAGTATTAATCCGGGCATTTGCCGACAGACCGCCAGTGGATACGCCGCCGATGCGCATGGCGACGAGCGTGGCATCAAGCGTCGCCCATCGCACATCCGGGCGACGTAAAAGGGTCACGAGCTGCGCATAATCGGCGGCGATCTGCAGGTCCGTGCGGAATGGCGTTTCAAGCAACAGCCGGCGCCGAATGAAAACGCCGGGGTGCGGCGGCATATGGCCAAACCGGAACTGCCAGGGCTGAAACCCGGTGGCGCGATAGGTGCGAACTATGCGCTCAGGGTCATTTTCCCGTACCATGACGATCCCGCCGCACAGGACGTCGACCCGGTGTTCCGACAACTGGTCATGAACAAGCTGCAACGCGTCGGGCCGGGCATAGACGTCATCGGCGTTCAGGAAGCCGACATAGTCCCCGGTGGCGACCGCGACACCTTTGTTCATCGCGTCGTAAAGGCCCCGGTCCGGTTCGCTGATGCAGACCGCCTCCGGGGCGATGCGCCGCACCATGTCGGCCGTGCCATCGCCCGACCCGCCGTCAATCACAAGATGTTCGCGTGATCGGCTTTGGGCAGCGACCGAGGCCAACGTCGCGCCGATCGTGGCGGCAGCGTTGAACGATACTGTGACCACGGAAATTTGCATGCGGCGCTGTTAACGCGGCAAACCGGCGGCGTCGACATGTCAGCGGCGATTCGTAAAGTTTTGGCTATGCGACGACGTCTGCTATCGCCATGCGATTCTGCCAGGAGGTCATTTGGTGCAGCGGCTCATTTCGCTCTAACTCAACGAAATCAATTTTCCATTCGTTCAGGACTACTATCGACGCGGCCTGCTGCCGGTACTTGGCGCCTTCATCGAACGTCACGGGATGACCGAAACGACTTCGGAAAGCCGATACGAAGAATTGGAACCGTGGATTCAATGGGTAACGGCGCATACCGGGATGACTCTTGCTGAGCATGGCGTGTTCCGCCTCGGCGACATCACCAGGCACGAGCTGCCGCAAATTTGGGAACGGCTTGAAGCCAAAGGGCTGCATGTCGGCGCCGTCAGCCCCATGAACGCCAGCTGCCGGATGGTCAGCCCAGCATTTTTCGTGCCTGACCCGTGGACGACGACCAAGGTGGTCGCGCCGCCGGTCTATCAACGGCTTTATCGCGCCATTGCTCAGGCCGTGTCGGAAAATGCCGATATGAAACTTTCAACGCGGTCGATCTTGGATATCGCCACCGGGGGCCTGCGCGCTGCCTCGCCGGCAAACTATGTGCGATACGCGCGCTATGCCCTGGGGGCTCGGGGCCACCCGTGGCGCCGCGCAATGTTCCTCGATTTGTTGCTGGCCGACGTATTCATCGACTGTATCGACAGCACCGCGCCCGATTTTGCCTCGCTGTTCCTGAATGCCGGGGCGCATATCCAGCATCACTACTTGTTTTCGTCACAAGCCTATCGAGGCGCCGCCCGCAATCCCGATTGGTATGTGTCTGCGGCAGTGGATCCGCTTCTCGAAGTATACGAACTTTACGACGTGATACTGGCCCGGCTGATGCAACGTTATCCTACGGCACGGATCATGCTCGCGACCGGTCTGCACCAGGATCCGCACACGGACACCACCTATTATTGGCGCTTGCGCAACCATGCAGCGTTGCTCGAGCGGCTGGAAATTCCGTATCGCGACGTCATTCCGCTGATGTCACGCGATTTCACCGTCGTATGTTCCGATACGACGGCGGCCGCAGCAGCTGCGGAGCGGCTGGGCACTGTCAGGGCTTCGGACGGCCAGCCGTTGTTCGAAGTCGATAATCGCGGCACTGACCTTTTCGTCATGCTAACCTACCCGACCGACATCGGCCCGGAACTGTCGGTCGTGATGGGCAATATCAACCTGGGTCCGCTGCGGCCGCTGGTCTCCTTTGTCGCCATCAAGAACGGCGCGCACAATGGTATAGGCTATTTCAGCGACAGCGGTCTCGACGCCGCAAATGCGCCGCAGCGCATCGCGTTGGCCTCGCTTCCAGACCGGATCGAGGCAGCGCTGGGCGTCTGACGTCCGGGGTCAGACTCGGGAATACACGTCCTCGAACCGCACGATATCGTCCTCGCCAAGATAGGGTCCGCACTGGACTTCGATCAGGTGCAACGGCAGCTTGCCGTGGTTGGCAAGGCGGTGCTGGGAACCGGCGGGGATATAGACCGACTGGTTTTCGCTGACGATTTGTTCCTGCCCGTTGATTGTCACAACAGCGGTGCCGGATACGACGACCCAGTGTTCAGATCGGTGATAGTGCATCTGCGACGAAAGCTGCGCGCCCGGCTTCACCGTGATGCGCTTGGTCTGAAACCGCTCGCCCGCGTCGGTTGTCTGATAGGTGCCCCAAGGGCGGTGAACGACCGATTGCTGTGAGTGCCGGGTGCTGTTGCGCGCCTTCAGTTCGTCAACGACATATTTGACATCCTGCGACCGGTTGCGTGGCATCACCAGTACCGAATCGCGCGTTGCCACCACCACCATATCGTCGACCCCGACCAACGCGACAGCGAGGCCATCGTCGACACGCACCAGGCAGCCGCGCGAATCGACAGCTACGACCTCGCCCTGAATGGCGTTGCCGTTTTCGTCGCGCGGCGCGATGCTCCACAAGGAATTCCACGACCCGACATCGGACCAGCCGATATCGACGGGAACGACTGCGGCGCGGTCGGTTTGCTCCATGACCGCGTAGTCGATCGATATGTCGGGCGCCGCCATAA
>JAYUUE010000253.1:0-3506 GCA_043754785.1 Polymorphobacter sp.
GCCGCCGGAGGCGCTATCCTCGCGCCCCGCGCACCAACCGCACCAACAACCCCGGCAACCCCGAATAGCTTGCGTCATGGTACACCGAATCCACCGGAACAGCCGCCTTTATCCGCCGATGTGCCTCACCCAAAGCATGGTAGGGCAACCCCGGCAGCAGGTGATGCAGCGCGTGATAGCGCAGGCCAACGGGCGCCCATAGCGCCGGCAACAGCGCCGGCGGGGGAACATTGACGCTATCGAGATACTGTCCGGTCACCGTTAGCACCTCGCCATCATTCTCCCACAGGTGCGCAACGAGCGTCCGCACCTGGTTGAGCACCATCGATGCCGAGGCGATTCCAAGCGCAATCAGGAACGCCGGCAGCGGAAGCCACCCCATGGCAACGCTGGTCAACAGCGCGATCGCCCACGCACTCGCCGCCGTTTCCCACACTGCCCAGTGCCGCGCGAACGCACCTTCCGGAGCGCGGCGACGGAACGCCGGGTTGATCGACAGCGCCGAATAGCGCGCCACTAGCACTCGGCGCAGCGACGGCACCACCAGCGACAGCGGTGCCAGCACGCCGAAACGCAGCAACAATGCAATTGGTGCCAGCGCCGAAACCAGCACGAACACCGGCACCGTCCATGGCTTCATCAACGCCAGCGGCAAATATTCGGGGTCCTCGGCGGTGCCATAGCGCGTGCGGGCATGGTGCAGACTATGGACATTCTCATACATGAACGATGGAACCAGCAGCGGAACCCCGACCAGCAGGTTCCATCCGGTGCGGAACCCCGGCACAGCATCGGGCCGCAAATGGGTAATCTCGTGGATGAAGCTGCCGGCGCGATACAGCGCCAGCACCGCCACGATCGCCGCGAACCATGCCGGGGCACCCGTACCGCCGATCGCCAGCGCCATCCCGCCATACCCCAATACTACCGACCCAAGCAGGTCCGCCCAATATATCGCCGGCCGCGCCGCGCTGAGGTCGCGCGTCAGCAGTGCCGCCGTGCGGATCATCGCCGCATCGTCGGCCCGGGACGGGCTGGGTGCAAAAGTGGCAGTATGAATATTCACGCGGGTTCCAACACATCATCGTGGTCGCAGTTCCGTTATGTAACGGCGAATTGCGTCCCCGATATGGCGATGAGTGCGTGCACTACTAGTCCCCCCTCCAGCTGGCCCCACCATTGCCGATAGTGTTGAAATTGCACAATTCATGTTAACGTCAGGCAAATGATTGTCCCGGAACCGTCAATGTGAGGACAGCGACGCCGCCGTTGTCAACACCCTCACCGTTGCGGCCATCGCGTGTGGCGGTGCGGCCCTGGCTGGTCGCTTCGTTGTTGCTGCTGGCGGGTCAGGTCGCTGCCGGGCTGCTATGGCCAGCGGCGGTGCTGATCACTGTGGTCGGCTTGGGCGGCCAGGCGCTGATCATCGTGCATTACGCCATGATCCAGGGCGCGCGGCAGCGACGGCAGCGCACTCTGTGGTGGCTGCTGGCGACTGCCATGATGATGTGGGCGCTGGGCTTTGCTTCAATCTTTGTCCTGAAGGATGTGCTGTTCGCCGATGACAGCCATGCGCTGATCGACAGCCTGTTGTTCGTCGCTCGCGGCGCGCCGATCATGCTGATGCTGACCAGCGGCATCGACGAGGAAGCCTATGGCCGCGTCTGGTGGCTCGATCTCGCGCAAGCGGGCGTGTTCATTGCGGCGGCCTGGGTTCTGCTGCTCGGCAATCCGCTATCGGCCATTGCGGGTCAGAACACCGGGCCTGCCCCTGATGACGTTGCCCACCAGCTGCGGACATTGCAATTCATGGCGCTCATCGTTCTCGCCATCGGCGTCGCCACGCTCCACCGTAGCCGTGCCAGCGCACTGGTCTTCCAGCCGCCCGCGGCGATGCTCCTTGGCTATGTGATCAGTGCCAATATCGTCAACCGCTTGTTCCTCGAGGCTTGGCATGTCCCGTCCGGATCGGCGTGGCGGGCGCTCGGCACGGCACCGATGCTGGTCTTCCTCGCCGTCCGCGCCAATCCGCTGCTGGCGCCAACAGCGCCGGTTTCCGGCCTCGCCGCAGGCGCCGGATTGCTCGCGTCCGCCGTCCTGTCGCCGTGCTGATGATCGATGCCGATTGGTTCAAGGCCTTCAACGACAGCCAGCGGCACGCCGCCGGCGATACGGCACTGCGGCGGATCGGCGCTGTCCTCGCCAATCGCAGCCCGGTGGGCAGCGCCGTGGTGCGGCTCGGCGGCGAGGAGTTTGCCGTCCTGACCCGCCTGCCCGATTCCTTTGCGGCTTCGCTGCTCGCGGAAGATCTGCGCGGTGCCGTTGCGGCGCTGGCCATTCCCCACCCGCGGGCGCCAGCCAGCCGTCTCACCGTCAGCATCGGTGTGGCAGTGACCCAGGGCGATGACAGCGATGTCCTGATGGCAGCGGCCGACACGGCGCTCTACGCCGCCGAAATCGATGGCCGCAACTGTGTCCGTGCCGCCGACCCCGCTGCCGCCACGGCCACCGCAAGCGCCAGCGCTACAGGCACTTGATCTATTTGCCGGCGCAGACCAATGGCGGTGCGGCCGCGAGCTCGGCAACCGCGCGCGCCAGATCGGCCTGATACTCGGGCTCGGCTGCGATACGCTGATAGACCGACGTCGCCAGGATGCGCCCGTTCGATACGTCGCTGAGCCAATGCACCCGGCAGGCGACGCGCAGGTCGCCAGTCGCTTGGCCAAAGGCGCGAATCGCGCCTGCATGCGTTGGCGCCGCATCGGCAAGGATCAGCGCCCACAACCATCCGATGCCGCTATGGCCGCTGGGGTATGACCAGCCGAGTCGGGCGCCGATGCCATCCTGGCTGATCGGGTCGCACGCCGCACCCTTGTCGGTGGTAAAGGGCCGTGGCCGTGCATAATGCTCCTTCGACGCCACCATCGGCGGGATGATATCGACCCCGGCGCGCGCCACCATCGTCATCGTCGCCGGCGTTGCCTGCAACGACAGCCTTGTCCCCACGGCGCACGATAGCGCCGCCATGAAATCCGGGCTGCTCGGGCTCAACTGCTGCACCGCCGCCACCCATTCCGGCCCATTGATGCCGGCGGCGCTGGCGGCATAGGCGGCACGGTCGGCGACGCCCTGGGCACTGCCAGGCACCGGCGGCGCCGGCAGCAGCTTGAGAATGTCCACCGGCGGCTTTCCGGTCAGATAGCCGGGTGGCAGCTTCGCCATGCCAGCCGTCATCGGCGAGGTAGGACTGACAGCCGGGGCCTGCGCCAGCACCGGAGCCGCAATCAGCGTCGCCAGCAACATCCAGCGCATCGTCATGGTTATCACCCCCGCCTCAGTCGGTTCGATCGATACAGCAACTGCTGAAACCCTGAAATGAAACTTTCGTAGCAAGTCTCTCCCCGCCGGCCGTTTCGACGCTTTACCTCCCGCCGGCCGTGCCGTGATGTCACAGGCACAATCCATGTGATTGCCCCCTTGATGTTTGGCACGCTCGGGGTGACATT
>JAYUUE010000254.1:0-3489 GCA_043754785.1 Polymorphobacter sp.
ATCTGCAATTCGGCCAGCCGCGCGCCGACGCAGCGGTGGACGCCGAAGCCGAAGGCCAGGTGCCGGCGGGCGTTGGGGCGATCGATGTCGAGCCGATCGGCATCGGGGAACACGCTCTCGTCGCGGTTGCCCGAGATGTACCACATGACGACCTTTTCGCCCTTTTTGATGGTGTGGCCGCCGACTTCGGTGTCTTCGACACAGGTGCGGCGCATATGCGCCAGCGGCGTTTGCCAGCGGATGATTTCGGGCACCGCCGCCGGGATTTTCGCCGGGTCGGCGATCAGTTTCATCCATTCGCCGGGGTATTGATCAAAGGCATGGATGGCGCCCGACATGGTGTTGCGCGTCGTGTCATTGCCGCCAACTATGAGCAGGATGAGGTTGCCGGTGCGTTCCTCGAACGGCATGTCGCCCATGCTCGCCGAATGCGCCATCAATGACACCAGGTCATCGGTGGGCGGCAGCGCCCGCCGCTGCGCAAACAGCCGGTCGAAATAATGCGTCATGTCGATCAGGTGCTGCTGGCGGATATCCTTGGTCGCCGGGTTGAGCGCCGCTTCGATATCGCCGCCCCAATCCGACCACAGGGTCAACAACCGCCGGTCTTCCCACGGAAAATCGAACAGGATTGCCAGCATCTGCGTCGTCAGTTCAACACTCACGGTATCGACCCAGTCGAATTCCTCGCCAACCGGGAGTGTGTCGAGCAGTTCGGCGGTGCGCGTCCGCACGGTGGCCGACATCTTGGCGATTTCGGATGGCCCGAAGCTAGGTGTCACCACCCGGCGCTGTTCGCCGTGTTTGGGCCGGTCCATGGCGATGAACTGCGGCAGGTTGAAATCACCCATCAGATCGACAACGGTGATGCCGCCAAAGACATGGCTGGACGAAAAAATGTCGGGCCGCGCTTCGACAGCCTGGATATCGGCATGGCTGTTGATCGACCAATAGGGCCCGAAAGGACTTTCCGCGCAGAAATGCACCGGTGCTTCGGCGCGCATCCGGGCGAACACCGGCCGCCAACTGTCCTGCGCGTAAAGGCTGGGATCGGTGACATCGATCGCGTCGATCGCCGGTTCCGTGTGGCGCAATTGCTTAGCCATGACCGCGTCTCCCAAGCGTTGATCACCCGGTCGTTTCGCCGGATCAATAGCGATGTTATGCCGGTTTTTCGCAGGAAGCGAGAGGCGAGCGGCTGCTATAAATTGACAGGGCCATAGGCGGCTGCGCCCCGCGCGGCGCGCTGGGCAGGGGGGACCCGCCCGGCACCGCGCGCGGCCTTTTGCTGCAACGCGGCGGATGGCTGCGATGAAAGGTTGCGCCGCCGCGATGAAGGCCTAAAAAGCGGCGCACTGCTTTGCCACCACCGGAGGACCCATGGCCGGCCGACCGATCTCTCCGCGACCGCTGTCGCCGCATTTGTCCATCTGGAAATGGCAGGTGCACGCCATCGTTTCGATCCTGCATCGCATCACCGGCAACGCGATGGCGCTGGGCGCCGTCGTGCTGTTTCTGTGGTGGTTGATCGCCGCCGCCAGCGGTCCGGCGGCCTATGCGACCTTCACCGGCGTCGCGACCGGCTGGTTCGGGATGCTGGTGGGTTTTGGCTTCACCTGGGTGTTCTTTCAGCACCTGTGTTCGGGCATCCGCCATTTGGTCATGGATACCGGGCAGGGGTTTGACCTGGCGACCAGCCGCAACGCCGCCTGGGCGACGCTGGCCGTTTCGACCGGGCTGACGATCCTCACCTGGATCATGATCTTCGCGAACAAGGGGTTTTGAGCATGGGTGCCGGAACCGAACTCGGCCGGGTACGCGGGCTGGGGGCTGCCAAGGATGGCGTGCACCATTGGTGGTTGCAGCGCGTCACCGCCATCGCCAACATCGTCCTGATGCTGTGGCTCGTGTTTTCGTTGGTGCGGCTGCCGTCGCTCGATTACGCCAGCGTGACCTTGTGGCTGCGGCAGCCTGTCGCTGCGGTGCCGATGCTGCTGCTCATCATCGCGGTTTTCTGGCATTTCCGATTGGGCGTGCAGGTGATGATCGAAGATTATGTGCACGGGCAGGCGCGGGTCGTGGCGATGCTGGCGTTGAATTTCTACGCGATTGCCGGGGCGGCTGCGGCGGTGTTTGCCGTGCTGAAGATCGCATTTGGAGGTGCATGATGGCGCAAGCGTATCAGATTATCGATCATGTCTATGATGCCGTTGTCGTCGGCGCCGGCGGATCCGGGCTGCGCGCTGCAATGGGCATCGCCGAAGCCGGGTTGAAGACCGCGTGCATCACCAAGGTCTTCCCGACGCGCAGCCACACGGTCGCCGCGCAAGGCGGAATCGCCGCGTCGCTCGGCAACATGGGGCCCGACCATTGGACCTGGCACATGTACGATACCGTCAAGGGGTCGGATTGGCTCGGCGACCAGGACGCCATCGAATATCTGTGCCGCGAAGCCCCTGCGGCGGTTTACGAACTCGAACATTTCGGCGTTCCGTTCAGCCGCACCGAAGCCGGCCGCATCTACCAGCGGCCGTTCGGTGGCATGATGCAGAACATGGGCGCTGGCCCGCCGGCACAGCGCACCTGCGCGGCGGCGGATCGCACCGGCCACGCCATGCTCCACGCGCTGTATCAACAGAGTCTCAAGCACGCGACCGACTTCTACATCGAATATTTCGCCATCGACCTGATCATGGTTGATGGCGAGTGCCGGGGTGTCATCGCCATCAACATGGATGATGGCAGCATCCACCGCTTTCGCAGCCACAAGACCGTGCTCGCCACCGGCGGCTATGGCCGCTGCTATTTCTCGGCGACCTCGGCGCATACGTCGACCGGTGACGGCGGCGGCATGGCGATCCGCGCCGGCGTGCCGATGCAGGACATGGAATTCGTGCAGTTCCACCCCACCGGCATTTACGGCGCCGGCGTCCTCATCACCGAAGGTGCGCGCGGCGAGGGCGGCTACCTGACCAATTCGAAGGGCGAGCGCTTCATGGAGCGCTATGCCCCCAGCGCCAAGGACTTGGCCTCGCGCGATGTCGTCAGCCGCTCGATGGCGATGGAAATCCGCGAGGGCCGCGGCGTCGGCAAGGAAGGCGACCATATCAACCTCCACCTCGATCATATCGACCCGGCGGTGCTGCACGAACGCCTGCCCGGCATTTCGGAAACCGCCAAGGTGTTCGCCGGCGTCGATGTGACCAAAGAGCCGATCCCGGTGACGCCGACCGTCCATTACAACATGGGCGGCATTCCGACCAATTATCACGGCGAAGTCGTGACGCTGAAGGATGGCGACCCGGATTCGGTCGTCCCCGGCCTGTTTGCGGTCGGCGAAGCGGCGTGCGTTTCGGTCCACGGCGCCAATCGGCTCGGGTCGAACAGCCTTATCGATCTGGTGGTCTTCGGCCGCGCCACGGCGCACCGCATCGGCGCGACTTTGAAGCCCGGCACGCCGCACGCCCCGACAAGCCAGGCGGCGGATGA
>JAYUUE010000255.1:0-3487 GCA_043754785.1 Polymorphobacter sp.
ACCCCCGGAGGCACTGCTGCTACTTTGCCTTCGCCGCCGTTGCTTCGATTTCGATGAGGAAGTTTGGTCCGGCGAGCGCTGCGACCTGCACTGTCGAACGCGCGACAAGTTTGGGGTTTTCGGCGGTGCCAAAGAACTGTTTGTAGCCATCGTTGAAGCCGGCGAAATCCATCTTGCCGGCCATGTTGGGCGCGGCAGCGACGAACACCGTCAGCTTGAAGACGTCGGAGAGCTTGTAGCCCTGCTTTTCGAGGATCGCCTTGATCTTGGTGAAGATGCTGATCGTCTGAGTCTTGGTGTCGCCGAACGATTCGGGCCCGGTCACGGGCTTGGTCGGATCAACCGGCGACGCGAGCTGGCCCGACAGGTAAAAGACTTCGGCGCCGGGCGGAACGATGGCGCCCGACAGGATGATCGCCGGTGGCGGGTTGGTGATACGGTTGATTTCAGCAGCGCCGGCCGGCGCCGAAAAAGCCGAAGTTGTGGCGGCAGCGAGCGCCAATATGGTCCAGATCTTCATGCGCGGTCCCCTGTGAATGAACGAAACAGCAGTGCGGGCGACAGGATAGTCCTGCCGCCCGCTTGTGCAACCCGGATGTCAGCCGGCCTCCACGCTAGAACTTCACCTGGCCGCGCACATACCAGAACCCACCCATATAGCTGAGCGGCGACGCATCATTGTAGAGGCGGCCGTTCGCGGGGGCGTTGGTCTGCGAGAACAGGTTGCGCACATCGCGCTGCGGATAGCGGTTGAAGAGGTTTTCGGCCCCCGCAGCGATCCGGAAGCGTTCGGCAAACGTCACGCCGACTTCAAGGTCGAAGCTGTAATCGGCGCGGAACGTCTGGACGGCTGGCGCCAGGAACACGCCGCCGACGGGGTTGTCGTTGTACGAAGTGATCTTGCCGTAATAGTTCACCCGCGCCGTGGCGTCGAACATGCCGGCCGAGACCGTTTCCGCCAGAACGCCGCGCCACTTCGGCGACAAGCCCTCGATATTGGCCGCGCGCCTCGGATCGATCGCCGCCGGGATAGTCCGTTCGGTCACCTTGGTCGTGTTGTAGTTGACCGCCAGCGAGGTGTTGAAGGTGCCGGAGCCGGTGGTGCCGCGGTGCGACAGCACGGCATCGACGCCCTGGGTCCGCGTCCGGAAGCCGTTGGTGAAATAGTTCACCTGGCCGAGATCGGGGGCGTTGGCGACCCCCAACGCGGCCAAAGCGATCCGATCGGCCGCCGTCACGTTGAACGACGATGTGATGGCGATACGGTCACGCACCTTGATGTTGTAGTAATCGACCGTGGCGGTGAAGCCGCTGCCCGGCGTCAGCACGAAGCCGCCCGAAAAGCTGGTTGATTTTTCCGGCGTCAGCGGCCTTGAGCCGAAATAATTGCCGGTGACGCTGCTCGCGGTGACAGTGGCGACGGCGACGGGAACGACGCTGCCATTGGGGAATGCCGTCTGGACGTTGGCCGTCGACGATTGCCCCGGTGTCGGTGCGCGGAAACCTGTGCTCACAGCACCGCGAAGCGCGATGGCGTCGGTGATCGCCCAGCGGGCGCTGACCTTGCCGTTGACGGTGCCGCCGAAGTCGCTGAAGTGATCGTAGCGACCGGCAACACCCAGCGTGAAGCCTTCGACGATATCGGTTTCGAGGTCGAGATACGCCGAATAGTTGGTCCGCGAGTTTTCACCGGCAGCATCGGGGTTGTAACCGGGGAAGCCGCTGGCACCGAGTGCCGAATTGCGAATGAAGCGCGAGCCATCGGCATTCTGCACGGTTTGCGACGCAAAGGGCCCGATCTGGTAGGAGGCGACTTCGCCGATGCCGACGGCATAGGTTTCACGCCGGAACTCGAGCCCGCCGGCGACGTTGAGCGGGCTGGCAAAGCCGACTTCGACCGGATAGCTTACATCGAGGTTGAAGTTGGTTTCACGCTGCTCGAGCTGGCCGAGGTAAAAAGCTTTTGGCGATTGCGGCCCGAGCGACGGGTTGAGCGTGTTTTCCAAATTATATTTGATTTTGTTGCGGCCCTGCCCGGCGCTGAAATCGAACTTCATGCCGAAATCGGTTTCACCGCGATAGCCGATGACGCCCGAATAATCCTCGTTGCGGCTCTTGAACAGCGGCGTGAAGCCGTTGGGGAAGAAGGTGCTGCCGCGGAAGATGGCGCCAGTGGCGCTATAGACCGGCGCCCCCGCTGCGGTGAGCAGCCCGGCGATCTTGTCGAGATAGACCGGCCCGACCGATTCGCCCAGCGTGAACGATGCCGCCGGTGTGGCGCCGGGGATTGCCGCCGCGCCAGGCGTGACGGTGACGGCGAATGGCCGGCGATAGTTGAAGTCGACTTCCTGCTTGGCATAGCCATAATTGCCGAAGAAATAGACTTCGTCCTTGTCGCCAACCGGAATCGCCGAATTGATGACGAAGCGATAGCTGCGGCTTTCGGGTTGGCCGTAACGCGTGCCGGGAAACGGCACCTTGATCCCGAGCGCCCGCAGCGGCGCGCCATCGGGACGGTCGGCGGCGCGGTTGAACAGGCCCTGGTCGTTGAACTCACCCGACAAATTGACAAAGCCTTCGCCCAGCTTGAACCCGGCGTTGGCCGACACCTGGATGTCCTTGCCGTCGCTGCGATAGGTCTGGCCGTAGCGCGCATTGACTTCATAGCCGCTGTCGTTGGTGCGCAGCCCCAGGTTGATGACCCCGGCGATGGCGTCCGATCCATATTGGGCGGCGGCGCCATCGCGCAGCACTTCGATACGGCCCAGCGCGACCGAGGGAACCTGCGAAAGATCAGGCCCTTGCGAGCCGGCGGAGAGCGAATCGCCGGCCACCTGCACAAGTGCCGAACGGTGCATGCGCTTGCCGTTAATGAGCACGAGGATCTGGTCTGGCGGGAGGCCGCGCAGCGTGGGCGGGCGCACGAACGCCGAGCCATCGGCGCCGGCATTGCGCTGCTGGTTGAACGACGGCACCAGGTTCTTGAGGATGGTCTGCAAGCTCGGGCTGGCCTGAACCTTCAGGTCCTGCGTGGTGAAGACATCGACCGGAACCGCCGATTCGGTGACGGTGCGATCGGTCCGGCGCGTGCCCGTGACGATGATGGTTTCACCCGCCGCCGCCTCGGCCGCTGCGACCTTGGTCGCTGCCACCGGGGTAACGACGGCGGTCTGCGCCTGTGCCGCGCCGCTAAGGCTGGCAATGGCCAGCGCCGACAACGATATCGCGGCATATTCGATCTTGAACTTGGTTGATGTCACGTGTGGCCCTTTCGAAATTAATCGTCGGACCTCCCCCAGGCAATCTGCGCAGATCAGGCTCTTTCGGCCGAATTCAGTGCCTCGACAAGAGCCATCAGCCGCAACATTATTGCGCGTGCCAAAAGGAGAGCCCCCCTGGAACACCCCATGCCCCGGTTGCTCCGGTAACAAGACTGCGCGACAGCGGTGGTTGTTGGCAATACGCCAATCGCGCCGCAATCATAATC
>JAYUUE010000256.1:0-3485 GCA_043754785.1 Polymorphobacter sp.
CACGTCGATCACGCTGAGCCATGAAAAATATGCGGCAGCGCATTGGCTGGAAAGCGTCGGCGCCTCCAACGGCTTCTACAAATCGGCGCGCCACATCGACTATGCGTTGGACAGGTCGGAAGCGGTCAGCGCCGCCTATGTCGCGGCGCACAAGGCGCATTTCGGCTATTATCTGCCGCAGGTCATCGCGCTGTCGGTGCTTTATGCCTTTGCCAGCGCCGGCCTGCTGGCGCTGGGTGGCTGGCTGGTCATCCAGGAACAATTGTCGATCGGTCAGTTGGTGGCGGCGGAATTGATCCTGTCCGGGGTATTTTACGGTATTTCGCAGCTGTCGTCCTATGTCGACGACTATTATGATTTCGTCGCCGCCATCGAGGAACTGGCGATCTTGTACGACATTCCGCAGGAGCAGGCGCCGTCGGGGCGGGTCATCAAATTGCCGCCGGCAGGATCGGCGCTGAGCCTGGCGCATGTCGCGCTGCGTCAAGGCGGTGAGCCGGTGCGGTTCGACCTGGCAATTCCGGGCGGCGCGCGGCTGATCGCGCAAGGGGCACCCGGCATGGAGCGGGTGTTTTCCGAGCTGCTCAAACGGCATCTCAAACCCGACAAGGGTATGATCACCATCGCCGGCATCGACATCACCGCGCTCGACCTGCTCGATCTTCGCAACGATGTGCAGATCCTCGACCGCCCGGCGGTGGTGGAAAGCAGCATCGCCGACTATCTGGCGCTGTCCGACAATGGCGCCGACACGGCCGCAATGCTGCGCGCGCTGCACCTTGTCGGGTTGGATGATCGCATCGCCGCGATGCCGGACGGGATGCAGACGGTGCTGTCATCGACCGGTTATCCGCTGTCGCTGGGCAAGACGATGCAACTGCGTCTTGCCGCCGCCGTGCTGGCCCGCCCGCGCATTTTGGTTCTGTCTCCGCTTTACGATATGGTGACGCGGGCACGGTTAAAGGCGGTTTTCGCGCATTTCGCCGACACCCCGACGAGTATCATCTATTTCAGCAACCGACCCGAGGACATGACGCTGGACGGCTTCCTCTGGCTTGGCCGCGAACGCCAGGCGATTGTTGCCGATCGCACCGACTTTGACGCGCTGCGCGCCTCGGGTGGCCGCGAAACGTCCCGCAGCGAGGCACCGCATGGCCAGTGACCCGGATTATCTGCGCCACTTCCCGACGCTGGCCGGGCTGAAGCCGCCGCGCATTTCGCGCACCATCGGCGCCATGGTCGCAGTCACCATCATCAGCGTCATCGTCTTTGCCCTCGCCGTGCCATGGGTGCAGACGGCGGCGGGCAGCGGCAACGTCATCGCGCTCGATCCGCTCGACCGCCAGCAGACCATAACCGCGCTCGTTGGCGGCCGTATCGAAAAATGGTATGTCACCGATGGCGACGTGGTGAAGGCCGGCGATCCGATCGTGCGGATCACCGATTTCGACCCGCGCTATATCGAGCGGCTGCGTGCCGAACGCACCCAGATGGAAGCCGAGATCGCAGCCACCCGCCTGGCGGCGCGGGTGGCACAGCTTGACGTCGACCGCGCGGAAACGCTGTTCCGCGAAGGGCTGGCGTCGCGGCGGGACTGGGAGCTGGCGCAGATCAAGGTCGCCGATTACAGCGCCAAGATCGCGCAAGGTGCCGGCAGCCTGAACAGCATCGACACCAATATTCAGCGCCAGTCGAACCAGACGATCAGCGCGCCGCGCGCCGGTCGCATCATGCGCGTCAAGGGCGATAGCAGCAACGCCATCATCAAGCAGGGCGACGTGCTAGCCAGCTTTGTTCCCGATCAGGTCAAGCGGGTTGTCGAGCTGTATATCGATGGCCGCGACATCTCGCTTGTCCACGCCGGCCGCCACGTGCGGCTGGAGTTCGAAGGCTGGCCCGCCATCCAGTTTTCGGGCTGGCCATCGGTGGCGCGCGGCTTTTTCGACGGGCAGGTGTTTGCAGTGGATAGCGCCGCCTCGCCCGGCGGCCTGTATCGCATCCTTGTCGAACCGATCCCCGGCAAACCGGCCTGGCCCAGTGAACCTTCAGTGCGGCTGGGCGCCAGCACCCGCGGCTGGGTGTTGATGGACACGGTGAAAGTCTGGTTCGAGCTGTGGCGGCTGCTCAACAATTTCCCGCTGCAATATACAGCGCCGTTGGCCGATGCCGCCGCCGGTGATGCGGCCGTGTCAACACCGGCGGCCCGTGCCAAATAACATCGCCATCGGCTTGCTGGCGCTGCTGCTCGCCGCCCCGGCCATGGCGCAGCGCCCTTCGGTGCCACCGGCCGCCGCGCCGCGCGCCGCGCCATTGCTGCTCGGTGAACTTCTCGCCTCGTCGCGGCTTCACGCCCCGCAGGTCATCGAGGCGCTGGCCAGACTGCGCGGAGCGGAAGCCCGGCTGCTCACCGCCGAAGCCGCCTTTGACACCGTGTTCAGCGCCAATGCCGAAACCCGGCTGACCGGCTATTACGACGGCCGCAGCGCCGAGACCCGGGTGACCGTGCCGCTCGAAAAATGGGGCGGCTATGCTTATGGCGGCTACCGCGTATCGGGAGGGCGCTTTCCGATCTATGAGGATGAGCGTTACACCAGCCAGCTTGGGGAACTGAAAGCCGGCGCGGTGTTCGCGCTGATGCGCGACCGGGCCATCGACGAGCGGCGCTTTGCCCGCGTGCAAGCCGAGGCGGAGGTCACGTTGGCCGATGCCGACCGGGTGATGGTCGCCATCGGCGTCCAGGCGCGCGCCATCCAGGCCTATAACAACTGGCTGTTCGCCGGGCTGCGCCTTGGAGTCTACCAGGATTTGCTGGCGCTGGCGCAGGACCGGCAGGCCGGCTTCAGGCGCCAGGTTGCGCAAGGCGCCCGCCCGGCGATCCTGCTGACCGAAAATGAGCAGAACATGTTGCGGCGTCAGGCGCTGGTGGTGCAATCGGAACAGGCGCTCGATGTCGCGGCGACGGCGGTGTCGCTGTACCTGCGCAAGCCCGACGGCACGCCGCTGGTTCCGCTCCGCGCGCGGTTGCCGGCGGCGGCGCCGGGCCCGGTGCCGCGGGTGGCACCGCCCCGCGCGCTGGCCTTGCAGCGCCCCGATCTGCGCAGCATCGATCTGCGCATGCAGCAGGCGCGGCAGCGGCTGGCGCTCGATCGCAACGCGTTCCTGCCCAAACTCGATGTGAAGGTGGAGGCGTCGAATGATTTCGGGCGCACGGGGTATGGCGGGGCGTCGCGCAATGGCGTTGAATCAAAGGTCGGCGTCACCTTCACCCTGCCGCTGCAACAAAGCGCGGCGCGCGGGCGCATCGCACAGACCAACGCCGAAATCGCCGCGTTCCAGGCGCGGCGGCAATTTCTGGAGGAGCAGATTTTCGCCGATATCGACGGGCTCGGCATCGCTGTCACCGGCACTGGCAGGTTGGTCGGCATCGCCGCCGACGAAGCCGACCGCGCCGCCACGATGGCGATTGCCGAACGCCGGCGCTTTGC
>JAYUUE010000257.1:0-3480 GCA_043754785.1 Polymorphobacter sp.
GGGTGTTGACGTTTCACATCGCAGGTATTTTCCGGACCCCGCCGGGGTGGAACTTGTTCGTCGGGGGGCCGCCCAACGCCGCCAAGGATGGCATTGCACCGCTGTCGGGCATAATCGAGACCGATTGGTCGCCCTTCACCTTCACGATGAACTGGCGTTTCACCCGCCCCGGCGAGTGGGTGCGCTTCGATGCGCAGGAGCCCGTCGCGTTCTTCTTCCCGGTCGAGCGTCAGGCACTCCCGGCGTTCGAACCCAAGTTCGCGCCGCTCGCCTCGAACCCCGAACTCGCGGCGCAGTTTGCGTTTTGGAATAAGGCGCGCAACGAATTTCACGCAGCAGTGGCGGCTTCGCCGCCTACCGACCCCGCCGACCACTGGCAGAAACATTACTACCGCGGCACCGACGCGAGCGGCTGCCCCGGTGCCGTCGATCACCAGACCAAGCTCAGGGTCCGGCAGTGGGAGTAGCGGCGCTGCTGGTGAATTCCGATGCAGTGGCAGGTATTGCCGCCAGCATCGAACACGGTGCGGGAGCGCTCGGTTCCGCCGTTCAGCACCTAAGTTCGGTCGTCGACCGAAACGCCATAGTGACAATATAATCCGTGGGTCGAAGGTGGCCGCGCCGGTGCCGGTCTCCCTGCCGCGACAACCCCGCGCTTCCCCCATCCGCCCGCCTCGCCTAACAAGGCGCCGTGATCGACCCCGCCCCCTTCAGCCTTGGCCTTCTGGCCGCTGGCACCGCGCAAACCACGCTCATCGTAATCGCGCGCTACTTCATGACCAGCGGCGGTTTCGCGCTTTGGACTGCCAAGCGCGGTGTCACCGCCGGCCCCAGGGACCCTGCCCGCCGCCGTCGCCAGATCCGCGATGAAATCCGCTGGTCGCTGATCGCCGCCATAATCTACGGCATCCCCGCCGGCGTCATGATCGCTAGCTGGCATTACTTCGGGCTGACCCGCATCACCACCGCCATCACGCCCGCCGGCGCCTTGTGGTGGCTTCCCAGCATAACGGTGTATCTGTTCGTGCACGACTCATGGTTCTACTGGACCCATCGCTGGATGCACGGGCCGCGGTTGTTCAAGGCCGTCCACGCCGTCCATCACGCCTCGAAACCCCCCACGGCTTGGGCGGCGATGAGCTTTCACCCGTGGGAATCGCTCTCCGGCGCGCTGCTTATCCCGGTGCTGGCGTTCGTTATCCCCATCCACTGGAGTGCGCTGGGCCTTGTTCTCGCCATTGCCACGGTGATGGGCGTTACCAACCACATGGGCTGGGAAATGTTCCCCGCCCGCTGGGTGAACGGCTGGTTCGGCCGCCACATCATCACAGCGTCGCACCACGAGGCGCACCACCAGCGTTACAACAGCAATTATGGCCTGTACTTCCGCTTTTGGGACAAACTCTGCGGCACCGATACCGGCCTGGTGACGTTCACGCCGCGCTGACCGCCCCCAAATGGGGGTGGATTTTCAACCTGCATGCGGCACAAAGTGTTTGAAACGACGTCATGGTCACCATCATGAAAACATTGCTGAAGATTGCCGCGATCACAACCGCGCTCCCCGCGGCGAGCCACGCACAGGCCGTCTCCACCTATGCCGGCAACGGCCACAAATATGCCTTTGTCGCGGCCAACCTCAGCTGGCAGGATGCCCTTGCGGCTGCCGCTGCTGCCACGCCGATCGCCGGCTACAATGCTTATCCGGTCACCATCACTTCGGCCGGCGAGGACAGTTTCGTCAAGGCGCTGACCGGCGGCGCGCTGTATGTCTGGGCGGCCGGCACCGACGCGCCAGCCGAAGGCACATGGACGTGGGCCGCAGGCCCCGAGGCGGGCCAGACCTTCTACGTCCTCGGCGGCCCTGTCGTCGGCTACAGCCATTGGAACGCCGGCGAACCCAACAACGCCAGCACCGAAAACTACCTGCACTTGAAGGCCAATGCCGGTGACTGGAACGACATCTTCTCCACCTTCCCCAGCGGCGGCTATGTTGTGGAATATAGTCTTGCCGTGCCCGAACCCGCCGACTGGGCGCTGTTCGTCGCCGGTTTCGGCCTGATCGGCGCCGCCCTGCGCCGCAATAGCCGCGCCATCGCCTGATCGGTTGACCCCGCCCGCCAACGCCCTACTATGGTTGCAGACCCCGGGGGGCCGGACACACCGGCTGAGAGGCAGCATGCTCGCTGCGACCCGCTGAACCTGATCCGGTTGACCCCGGCGGAGGGAGGGCGCGGCTAATCCGGCGCGCACTCCCGTTTGTGGAGCAAAGCGCATGGCTGACATCAATTCCAAGATCGAAATGCCCGTCACCACCGGCACCCTGCCCGGCAGCCGCAAAATCCACATCGCCGGCGTGCACTATCCGGATATCCGGGTCGCCATGCGTGAAGTGGTGCTGGAGCCCAGCGCCAAGGAGCCGCCGGTCCGCATCTACGATACATCGGGCCCCTACACCGACGACACTGTGCAAGTTGACATCGCCGCCGGGCTGCCGGCGCTGCGCATGCCCTGGATCGAAGCGCGCGGTGATTGCGAACGTTACACCGGCCGCGATGTGAAGCCTGAAGACAACGGTATTTTTGGTGGTCTCAAACAGCCTGAGGTCCCGCAGTTTCCCAACGTCAACAAGACCCCGTGGCGGGCCAAATCAGGCGAAGCTGTGACGCAGATTGCTTATGCCCGGCGCGGTATCATCACCCCGGAAATGGAATATGTCGCCATCCGCGAAAACATCGGCCGCGCGCAGTTTGCGGGCCAAATCCGTGATGGCGAGGATTTCGGCGCCGAAATCCCGGATTATGTCACCCCCGAATTCGTGCGCAGCGAAATCGCCCGCGGCCGCGCCATCATCCCGTCGAACATCAACCACCCCGAAGCTGAACCCATGGCTATCGGCCGCAATTTCCTCGTCAAGATCAATGCCAACATCGGCAACAGCGCTGTCGCGTCGAGCATCGCTGAGGAAGTCGAAAAGATGGTCTGGGGCCACCCGCTGGGGCGCCGACAACGTTATGGACCTCAGCACCGGCCGCAACATCCACAACACCCGCGAATGGATTTTGCGCAACTCGCCCGTCCCCATCGGCACCGTGCCCATTTATCAGGCGCTCGAAAAGGTCGGCGGTGTCGCCGAGGACCTCAACTGGGAGGTTTACCGCGACACGCTGATCGAACAGGCCGAACAGGGCGTCGATTACTTCACCATCCACGCCGGTGTTCGGCTGGCCTATGTGCCGTTGACCGCCAACCGCGTCACCGGCATCGTTTCGCGCGGTGGCAGCATCCTCGCCAAATGGTGCCTCAGCCACCACAAGGAGAATTTCCTTTACACTCACTTCGAGGAAATCTGCGAAATCATGCGCGCCTATGATGTGAGCTTCTCGCTCGGCGACGGGCTGCGGCCCGGCTCGATCGCGGACGCCAACGACCGCGCGCAATTCGCCGAACTCGAAACTCTCGGCGAATTGACGCAGGTCG
>JAYUUE010000258.1:0-10494 GCA_043754785.1 Polymorphobacter sp.
CACCCGGTTCAGCCGGTTCAATCACCTGCGCAATGAATTTTACATCAATGCCGGGATTTCAGACACATTCGGGCTGCGTTTCGCGGGCCTCACCGACCATAGCGACGGCTGGGTCAAGAACCAGATCGGTCGCAACCTCGGCGTTGCCAACAGCCTGTCTTTCCGCGCATCGGCAAAATGGAAGCCGTCGCCGACGCTCGGCTTCCTGCTGAAAGTGTCGCACATCGCCGACAACGGCAATCCGGCCGGCATGTTCGCCATTCAGGGCGCGTGCCGGACGGTGACGGCAAATGGCCTGACCGATCCCTATGGCGCATTTCTCGATTGTCAGAATCCACGCCGCGGTTCCGGCGGCACCCCGCGCTTCGACCTGATCGACGGGACCGCCGGGGTCTCGAACCGCGACCTGCGCACCGTTCAGCGCGACTTCGTCAACGACGACCGGTTGCGTGAAACCAATGTCACGCTTGAGACGACGATCGACCTCGGGCTCGCCGCCCTGAAATCAATCTCTTCGTTCACCAACTATCGTTCGCTGCTCGGCAATGATTCCGATTACAGCTCGAATCCACACGGTCGCGAATGGGTTCAGGAGAACAACAAGTCCTACACCCAGGAGGTCACGCTCAGCTCGAAATGGGACGGGCCACTGCAGCTGACGATCGGCGGCTATGCCTCGAAGGACAAGCTGTTCTTCGCCTATTCCTCGTTCCGGCATACCGTCGACAATCTGGCGGCCCGTCCGACGACAACGTCGACCAACGGGGTCGTCCTGCCCATATTGACGGGGTCGCCGCTGGTATCTTTGAATACGTTGATCAACTCGGCATCGAATACCACCCAGTTCATCGAAAGCCGGTATCTCGGCGCATTCGGAGAGGCGCGCTTCGCAATCATCGACCGGCTTCGCCTGATTGGCGGAATTCGCTTCAACAACGAGCGCAAGACCGCCGTCAACGGCAATGCGCCGTATATTGGCAGCCTGACGCCGACGGTCGTGCCAACCACGCCGGTCGATATTTTCCGCTTCAATCCGGCAACCGCGACCGCAAAGTCCAATGTGCGGGCGACCTTCAAGAACGTCACCTGGCGCGCTGGCACCGAGTTCGATGTCAGCAACGACGTGATGCTCTACGGGACGGCGTCGACCGGCTTCCTGTCGGGCGTCATGAATCAGAATGGCACCGTCACGCAGCCCCAGAAGTCGCTGTCGTACGAGGTTGGGTTGAAGAGCCGGTTCCTGGATCGTCGGGCGCAGGTCAACATCTCGCTCTACGACGTAAAATATTCGGATTTGGCGACGACTTTCCAGATCCCCAATCCCGCCAACGTCGGATCCTTCCTGACCTTGTCTTCGAACGGTGGCGTGCTCAAGGCACGGGGCGCTGAAGTTTCGGTGGCACTGCGTCCGGTCAATCCGTGGAACGTCACGCTTGGGGCGGCTTACACGCATGCCAAGTATGGCAAATTCGGGATCAACCTGCCGGGCGGCTTCCAGGTGATCAATGGAGCCGTGCCGGCCAGCCGATTCATCAGTCTTCGCGGCCAGCGCCCCCCGTACACGCCCAAGTTCTCCTTCTCGGCCGCGTCGAGCTATGATTTCGACCTCGGAGCGGGGGTGCTGACACCATCGATCCAGTTCCGCTACAGCGACTCCTACTTCGCGCATGGCGGCTTGCCGTTCGATCGGTCGGGTTTCCAGAAGAGCTTTACCCAGACCGACGTGCGCATCGCCTTTGCCCCGCACAGCGACCGGTGGAGCGTCGAAGCGTTCGTCGAGAACATCGAGGACGAGATGCTCAACCAGCGCACGCAGACCGGCGGCGACGGCTTGCAGCAGGCCAACTATGGCTTGCCGCGCAACTATGGGGTGCGCGCCACGATCAAGTTCTGATCGAGCGCAAGGAAAAGCTGGAGCGCCGACCGGGCAACCCTCGGTCGGCGCTCCTTTTCGTTCAGTCTACAGGAGCATTGTTCCGCGCACCGATGATCTGCGCCAGCACGGCGATCTCGTCGAACAGGCGCCATTCCCTCAATATCTTGCCGTCGCGCATCTCGAAATGGGTGGCGCCGAGGATTTTGACGGGCGAGCGCGTGATTGGGCCATAGAGCGGCACGCCCGAATAGGTTGCGTGCATTACCCAGATCGCGGCGATGCGCATCCCCAACTCGTCCGACTGGCAGACCACGAGGTCACGGACTTCAATCCGGCCGTCGGGGAAGGCCGCAAGCAAATCGACGATCTGCTGCTGATACGCGTCAATGCCCTGCGCCCGATGAAGACGAACCGTGTGGCACACGACCTTGCGATCGCAATATTTGGAGGCGAGGTCGAAGCGCCGCTTGTCCCAGACCTCGTCGTACATCGCGACGATTGCGTTGCATGCCTCGTCGAACCGCGGTGGTCGCGTGCCCGACACACCGTGGCGGGCAGGATCGGGATAGTGGCCGGCGAACGGGCCCGCGTCGTCGGCAATGGCCATGACCTTGCCCGTGACGGGTGATGTCTTGGCCATGTCGGCAGCGACCCGCTCAGGCTCGATGCCGAGCGATTGCAGGACGGCATATTCGTCACGCACCAGCCACTCTTCGACCACCTTGCCATCCTGAACCAGGCAATGGGCAATGGTGCGGGAAACCCAGTTGCGACCGGTCGGCGGTCCATATGTCCAATGCCCAAGGTGCGTTCCGGTCTTCAGCACGCGGTGCGAGCTGATGAAGCCCATCGGCCCGCGCTGCTCCCACACCACGTCTTCGCCCGACCCGCCACCGCCATTGGGAAAAGCGCTCATCTTCTGGACGCTGTTCAGCAGCACATGATCGAAATCATAGGTTTCGCCATAAGCGGTGTGGACCTTGATATCGTCGGCATAATGCTCGCCAAGGCGACCCAGTCCCTTGTCGATCCAGATCTGATCGGTCCAGCTGAGAATATAGTCGCGCGGGTCGCGGAACGGGGCATATGCTTCGGGCTGAAGATCGGCGAGTGGATCAAACTCGGACATCGCGGAGCCTTTCATCGTTGAATGCATCCGGATGCGCGAATCAGTGGTGATCGTCAACCTTTCGACATGCGTGCCGATGTTCCTGCGAGAAGCTGTCCGGAGAAGAGCCGCTTTTCGGTCGCCATGCCCGTGCTTTCGATCCGCGCGACGAGCATCTCGACCGCCGCCTCGACCATCTGGCGCATGGGTTGTTGCACCGTCACCAGGTCATAGCTTGCCCAGCGGCTGGCCGAAGCTCCGTCGAAGCCCACGATAGAGATGTCCTTGGGAATTTTGAGTTTGAACTCGAAGCGCGCGGTATCCATGCACCCCATCGCCATCAGATCATTTGCACAGATAATCGCATCGGGAATGGCACCGTTCGTCGCAAATTCCCTCATGGCTCCCTGTCCCCCGCCATAAGTGAAATCGCCGGTGACGACCTGCACTTCCTCTGCTCCCAGTGACTTGAGATGCGATCGAGCGCTGGCAACGCGCTCCTCACCCACGGTGGAAACTCGCGGGCCGGTGACAATGCCGAATCGACGATGACCCGCTTCGAAGAGCCGTTCGACGAGCCACCGCTCGCCTTCAGCCTGATCGCAGCATACACTGTTTACAGCGACGTTTTCAAAACTGCGATTGACGAAGACCAGCGGCATTCCGCGATCAGCCAGCGACTGAATATGGTCGGCCGAAAGGTTCGACGCGGAAATGACTCCATCGACGCGATATTGCCACAGGCGGTCTATGACTTGATCGGCGTCTTCTTCATGGTCGAGGGTGAAGAGGATCAGCGTCAGGCCTCGCTCGGCGAAGTAGCGATTGAGTGTTGTCGTGAGGTCGGGATTGAAGCTCAGGTTGGCGACGATCACCGCAATCAGGTTGGACCGTTTGGTAAACAGCATGCGCGCAATGGCGTTGGGCTGATAGCCAAGGTCGTCGACCGCTTTCATGATCCGGCCACGGGTCTTGACCGACACGCTCCCGCCAGGCGAAAAACACCGGGAAACGGCCGATTGCGAGACTCCAGCGTGCCTTGCGACGTCATAGGAGGTCACTGCTTTTACCGAAACCGGCGGTTCGTCCGCCTGCTTCTTATTCGTCGTGCGTCGCGCCATCGTTGGTCCTTGCTTCCAGATCCGAGATAGGTTGTCACGGCGTGCGAGAGAAGAGCGATCGGCACCCAGGCGGCGAAAACGAACCGACCTTGATTGCATCCGGATGCAATGATAAAGCGGCTTCAATTGAGTCGGGAGGCGCGAGTATGTCGAGTGCAGGGATGGAGGGCGTCGACGCTGCGTCGCGTCTGGTTCGGTATGAAGACCTTATTCCGTGTCGCGAGGCGTTCGTCGACTGCAAACTTCCCGGCTCCGAGACGAAGGTCAATTATTCGATCATCGGCACCGGCGTCGCCGAGTCCGGCGAGCAAGTCGTCAACATTACCGAGCCGCACGGCTTCGCGCTGGGCGTCGCTGCCATGCCGCACGGCGTCACCAACAATCTCCACATTCATTTTACCGCCGAAGTGTTCCTGATCTATCGCGGCGAATGGCTGTTCCGCTGGGGGCCCGACGGCAAGGATGGCGAGATTCTCGGCCGCGCGGGCGATGTCCTGTCGATCCCGACTTGGGTCTTTCGGGGATTCACCAACGTCGGCCCGGACGACAGCTGGATCTTCACGCTGCTTGGCCGCGACGAGTCGGGCGGATTGATCTGGCACCCGACGATCCTGGCCGGGGCTGCCGAACACGGCCTCTACCTCAGGCGCGATCATGTCCTGGTCGACACGACCACCGGCGCCCGGAAGCCGGCCGACGACGAACTCGTCACGCCGCTGACGCGCGAGGCGATCGACGCGCTGCGGCGCTATTCGGAAGCCGAGATGCGCGCCCGGATGGTCACGGCAGACGAGCTGGCCTGGTCGGATGCGGCATTCCTCGATCATCAGCTGCCGGGCCATCGCAGCGCCCTGGCGCCGGTGATCGGCCACGGCTTGTCCGAGGATCGCAATGCCCATGCCAAGATCATGAATGCCCACGGCTTCTCAGTCGACTGGCTGAAAATCGATCCGGGTCAGCAGTTGGGGCCGTTCAAAATCAGCGAAAAACAGGTCATGATTGTCCGCCAGGGGAGTGTTGAAATCGAGCTCGGGCGTGGCGCTGGATCATCTCGCGCAGTGGCGGAACCGTGGGCGACGTACTCGACCCCGGGCGGATGCTGGCGGACGTTCCGCTCGATCGGTGACGACCCGTTGATCGTATCGCTGACCACCTCAGGCGACGCACGCCCGGTGATCGAGTGGCCCGACGACATCGTCGCCGCCGCGCGCGCGGCCGGAACCGCGCATGATGCCAATGGCTACCTCGCCCCGGCGGCCCTTCTGCCCGGTGCACGAGGGTGAGGCCGAACAACGTCCGACAAAGGCATGCAGCAGGCCTCCCGATCGTCAACGGCTGGCTGTCGATCGGGTCCGGCTATGCTGCGGAATTGATCGCGCACCAGGGGTTCGACAGCGTGACGGTCGACTGCCAGCATGGCATGATCGGCTTTGATACCGCACTGGCGATGCTGCAGGCGATCTCGTCCACACCCAGCACGCCGATGGTCCGACCCTCATTTCTCGATCCGGCCCAGATCATGCGCTTCCTCGACGCCGGCAGTTTCGGGATCATCTGCCCGATGATCTCGACAGCGGACGATGCACGCGCGCTTGTCGATGCGTGCCGTTATCCGCCGTTCGGGACGCGGTCGCTCGGTCCGGGGCGCGGTCTGCTCTACGGGGGTGCGGATTATCCGACGGCGGCCAATGCGACGATCACCGTGCTCGCGATGATCGAGACGGTCGCGGGGCTGGAAAATCTCGACTCGATCCTCGCGGTCGAAGGGCTCGACGGCATTTACGTCGGGCCCAATGACCTGGCGCTGTCGATGGGCTTCCCGCCGACGAACGAAAGCAGCGAGCCGCTCGTCAGCGAGGCGATCGACAAGGCCTTGCGGACAACCCGGGCAACCGGAAAAATTGCCGGCATCTTCTGTTCCGACGGGGACGCTGCGGCCGTGCGGATCGGGCAGGGGTTTGATCTCGTGACGCCCGGCAACGACGCTGCGTTGCTCAAGCGCGTGATGGGACATGCGGTGGCAGCATCGCGTGCCGGCAGCAGGTGACGGGGCCGTCGCCGATCGTGGCGATCCCGGGTACGCTCTGCGACCACCGGCTGTTCCAACCGCTCGAAACGGCGTTGGGTCGCACCTTCCATTGCGTCGAAACTCACCATGCTAGCAGCATCGCCGACGCAGCCGCGTATACGCTTCGTGAAGCACCGGACCGCTTCGTCGCGCTTGGCTTTTCGCTCGGCGGATGGGTTGCGCTCGAACTTCTGCGGCTGGCCCCCGACCGGGTTGCGGCGGTCATCCTGTTGTCGGGCAACGCCTTCCCCGATGACCCGGCCAATCACGCGGGCCGGCGCGCCGCCGTTGCGGCGGCACGTGACAGCGGGATGAAAGCCTTTGTGCTCGACAATCTTCCCCGCTGGGTGGGTGACGGCGCCCTCGGTTCGGCGGATACCGGCGCCGCGCTGATCTCGATGGCCGAGCACGTCGGCCATGACGGGCATCAACGGCAAGCCGAGATGAATATCACGCGGCCCGATCTGCTTGCGGTTGCCGACCATTCGAGCGTGCCCATTCTGCTTCTCGCAGGGGCGGACGACCGGCTTTGCCCAAGCGAGCGCTATGCACGGACGGCGGCTGGCCCGCAGGTGCGACTGGTGACCCTGCCGGGTGTCGGCCATTTCCTCCCGCTCGAGGCGCCGTCGGCCGTCGCAGCGGCCATCGAGGCGTTTCTGAA
Source organism: Polymorphobacter sp. (assembly GCA_043754785.1). GTDB lineage: Bacteria > Pseudomonadota > Alphaproteobacteria > Sphingomonadales > Sphingomonadaceae > Sandarakinorhabdus. The sequence continues at coordinate 6,835 of JAYUUE010000258.1, forward strand.
GGAGATCGAGCAATGATCCTGGGATGCATCGCCGATGACTTCACCGGCGCGGGCGACGTCGCCAGCACCCTCGCGCGCGAGGGAATGCGGACCAGCCTGATCCCGACGATCGAAGCGGTCGCCGAGGCCGATTGCGACGCCGGGGTGGTCGCGCTCAAGACCCGCTCGATCGACCCTGCCGAGGCGGTCGCCCAATCGCTCCGTGCGCTCGAAGCTCTTCTCCGCCAGGGCTGCCGACAGATATTGTTCAAATATTGCTCGACCTTCGATTCGACCCCGGCGGGCAATATCGGACCCGTCGCCGAAGCCTTGGCCGACGCACTCGGTGTCCGCGGAGTCGTGGTGTGCCCTGCCTATCCGACGAACGGTCGAACCGTTTACCAGGGGCATCTCTTCGTCGCCGATCGCTTGCTGTCGGACACAGGCATGCGCGATCACCCGCTTTGCCCGATGACCGAAAGCGACCTTCGCCGGTGGCTTGGGTTCCAGGCGCGCGAGCCTGTGGGGCATGTGCCGCATGCGATTGTCGCACAGGGTGCGGCAGCAATTCGCCAGGCGCTCGCCGGCCCGGAACGTCTATATGTCGTCGATGCCATCGCCGACAACGACCTCAGGGCCATCGGCGCGGCCGCAAGTCAGGCACGGCTGATCACCGGCGGGTCGGGCATCGCCCTGGGCCTGCCTGACAATTTCCGGGCCATGGGACTGATCGGCGGGGCAGCAACGCCAGCCGTGCGCGCGTCAGGGCCGGCCATCATCCTGTCGGGAAGCTGCTCCGAAACGACGCGACGCCAAGTGGCGCTGTATCGAGATCAGCACCCCTCCTATGAGATTGACGTCGGCCGGTTGATGGCCGGCGACGCGATCCTTGAGGAAGCCGATGACTTTGCGACACGACATGCGGCGGAGGCGCCCTTGATCTTCTCGAGCGCGGCCCCTGCGGCGGTCCTGGCGGTGGCTACAGCGCACGGATCGCTCGGCGCTGCCGCAAGGGTCGAACAATTGCTGGCGGATCTGGCCGTGCGCGCGGTGGCCAGGGGAGCACGGCGCATCGTCGTTGCGGGCGGCGAGACATCGGGCGCGGTGGTCAGTGCCCTGGACCCGGGCCCGATGACCGTCGGGGACGACATCGCCCCAGGCGTGCCGGCCCTGACCGCTGGCGACCTGGCCTTGGCGCTGAAATCGGGCAACTTCGGGCCACCCGATTTCTTCGTCGAGGCCGTCACTGCGTTGGGAGACGAGCATGCGTGAATCGGCACTTCGCGAACAGATTTGCCTGATCGGGAAATCGCTGTTCGATCGTGGCTACACCCATGGCGCGTCGGGCAACATCAGCGCTCGACTGGAAGACGGTGGCTTGCTGGTAACGCCGACCAACGTCGCGCTCGGGCGGCTCGATCCTGCGATGCTGAGCCGGTTCGATGCGGCAGGCCATCTCCTTGAGGGGCCGCAGCCGACGAAGGAAATGCCGCTTCACCGGGCACTTTATGCCCATCGCAGGGGCAACGGGGCGATCGTGCATCTTCATTCGACGCATTCCGTGGCGGTCTCGATGCTCGCCGACATCGACCCGAACGACGTGTTCCCACCGCTCACGGCCTATTATCTGATGAAGGTCGGACGAACGATGCTCGTGCCCTATTTTCGCCCGGGGGACCCGGCGGTCGTCAAGGCGATCGAAGCGCTCGACCCGGCCTGCTCGGCCGCCCTTCTCGCCAACCACGGACCGATCGTGGCCGGCGAAAGCCTGACGGCCGCCTCGGATTCAATCGAGGAACTCGAACAGACCGCCAAGCTGTATCTTTTGCTTGCCGGCCGGCCAATGACAGTGCTTTCATCAACCGCAGTCGCGGAGATCACTGAGCCGATACGAGATAATCAGCCCTCTTGATGCACCTTGGGACGCAACATCGTCCAGAGTTGCCATGGCAGCCTCTAAGCCGCGCGGAACGACGCTTTCACAACGAACTTGGCCGCCTTCGGGGGATGCAAAATTCATTGCACGGGCGCGTGCTGATCCAAGCCGCAGAGGCCGCCTATCCCCCAATCGCACGCGGGGCGCGGCGCATGATAGGATCTCACGCTGCTCGACACATCGTCGCTCGGTCGCGGATCTCATCGAGGTAATCGCTCCACCATTGGTGCATCGTGACCCGCTCCTGCCAATAGGAGCCGCGATTGTAGGTGCCTCGTATCGAATCCGCGTCGGCATGAGCGAGGGACCGCTCGATCGCATCCGGGCTCCATTTCCCGCTCTCGTTCAGCAAAGTGGATGCGGTCGTGCGAAGGCCGTGAGCCGTGACCTCGCCGACCGCATAACCCATGCGGCGAAAGGCCTGGTTAATCGTGTTCTCGCTGAGCGGTCGGAGGGAGGTATGAAAAGACGGAAACACAAATCCTTCCGGCCCGGTCAGCGGGTATAGCTCCGTGAGGCAGGCCACCACTTGTCGCGAAAGTGGCACTGCGTGAGGCCTGCGCATCTTCATTCGTTCGGCGGGTATTTTCCACACTTCCTTATTCAAGTCGAACTCAGACCATTGCGCCTGCCTAATCTCGCCCGGTCGGGCCATGACGTGGGGAGACAGCTTCATCGCGATGCGGGTGATGAGATGGCCTGAGTAGGCGTCGATTGATCGGAGAAGTTCACCAACCGCGTCGGGATCGAGGATGGCGCTGTGATGCTTGGTCTTCGGCGTGATCAGCGCGCCGCGAAGCAGGGAGGTCGGATCCGACTCGGCGCGGCCGGTAGCCGCCGCGTAGCGGAAGACACGACCCGCGAAGGATCGACAGCGTCGGGCCGTCTCGAGCTTACCCTTGGCCTCTTGGCGTTTCAGCGCGGCGAGGACATCAATCGGCTTGAGGTCGGCTATCGGCTGATCCGCAATCGGAGCTAGCTGCTCCAGAAGCCAGTTTGCCTTCGTGGTCGTAGTAGTCGCCAAGCCTTCGGCGACCATCTTATCGATATATTCCCGAGCTAAATCGCCGAACGTATTGGCGCCCTTGTAGATTGCCAGCAACTTCTCTCGCTTACGCTCAGCTCCCGGATCTATACCGTCATGAAGCTTGCGCTTGATCTCGTCGCGCTTCCGCCGGACTTCCGCCAAGCTTACCTCGGGATAGCAGCCAAGTGCGATACGCTTGTCCTTTCCCAAAAACAGATATTTGTACCGCCAGAGCTTCGAGCCGTTTGGGCAGACCTCCAGGTACAGTCCGCGATCGTCCGTCGCTTTGTACGGCTTGGCCTCCGATTTGAGTGATCGAATCTTAAGGTTCGTCAGCGGCATTTTCTCAGCTCCCGTCACGAAACACCCAGAAACGCAGATAACCTCGCCGATTCAGTCTCGTAGATCGAAAAACGGGCCATGGGATTTGAAAGTAAGCCGGTGGCCCGTTTCATGGCCCGTTTGATGGCCCGTTTTTCGGTGAGATTTTCTGAAATGACCTTGGACGCTCCGGGACAAAACCGACGCCAAAGTGGCATATTTCAGCCGTTTTGTCGAGCTTTTTGGGAGGTTCTGAAAAGAACAAATGGTGCCCAGGAGAGGACTCGAACCTCCACGACCTTGCGATCGCCAGCACCTGAAGCTGGTGCGTCTACCAATTCCGCCACCTGGGCACAGGAGCATCGTCGTTCAGGTAGGGGGCGGCGCTTAGAGGGGC